>JAJXTF010000096.1 GCA_021784125.1 Pseudomonadota bacterium
GGTCCGATCGCCGGGGAGAGCTTGGCCAGCAGCTCGTCGAACAGGCGCTTCTCCTGCGCGAGCGCGCGCTCCTGCGCGGTCAGCGCCCTGGATTCGAACGCGGCCAGCTCGGAGGTCGTGTAGCGCTCGGCGTTCTTGAGCGTCTGGCGTCGCCGGTAGTCGTCGGGAACACGCTCGGCGTTGGCCCGCGAGACCTCGATGTAGAAGCCGTGGACGCTGTTGTATTCGACCTTGAGGTTGGCGATGCCGCTCCGCTCGCGCTCGCGGCGCTCGAGGTCGACCAGGAATCGGGCGCAGCCCGCATCGATGTCGCGCAGCTCGTCGAGCTCGGCGTCGTAGCCCTGCGCGATGACGCCGCCGTCGCGCAGTTGCGTGGGCGGCTCGGCGGCGATGGCGCGCGCGAGCAGCGCCTGCCATTGCGGATCGCAGTCGAGGTCCTGCGCGATCCGCCGCAGCGACGCGGCATCGAAGGCCAGGACCGCCTGCCGGATCGCAGGCAGCAGGGCCAGGGTGTCGCGCAGGCCTGCGAGGTCGCGCGGCCGCGCGCTGCCCAGGGCGATGCGTGCGACGACCCGCTCGATGTCGACGCTGCGGCGCAGTTGCCCGCCCAGCGCGCGTGCGGCAGCGGCGTCGGCGCGCAGCGCGTCGATCGCATCGAAGCGCTCGCGGGCCCGCGATTGCGAGCGCAGCGGATTGAGCAGCCACTGGCGCAGCATGCGGCTTCCGGCGGCGCTCGCGCATTCGTCGAGCAGCGAAAGGAGCGTTGGCTGCTGCTCGCCGGCCAGCGTCTGTGTGATCTCCAGGTTGCGCCGCGTCGAGGCGTCGAGGGCGATGAACTCGCCAGGCGATTCGACGTGCAGCGCGCGCACGTGGGCGAGGGCGGATTGCTGGGTCGCGCTCGCATATTCGACCAGCGCGCCCGCGGCGCGTACCGCCAGCGGCGCGGACCCGGCGCCGAACCCCGCGAGGTCGAGCGTTCCGAGTTGGCGGGTCAGCGTGCGTTCACCCTGCGCCGGGTCGAACTGCCACGCGGGCAGCGAGCGCGTCGGCGCGCCGGGGCCGCGCCATGCCGGCGCTGCACTGTCCTCCGGCAGCAGGAGCTCGGCAGGGGCGATGCGTTCCAGCGTCGCCGCGCATTCGCCCGCGGCGACGTCGGTCAGTGTCAACCGCCCGGAAGCGAGGTTCAGCCAGGCGATGCCCGCACGCTCGCCTTCGCGGAAGATCGCCGCCAGCGGCGCGTCGCGTCGCGCGTCCAGCAGTCCCGCGTCGGTCAGGGTCCCCGGTGTGACGATGCGGGTGATCCTGCGCTCGACGAGTCCTTTGGCAGCCGCCGGATCCCCGACCTGGTCGACGATGACGGCGCTCTGGCCGCGCTCCAGCAGACGCTGCAGGTGCTGCTCCAGCGCGTGGTGCGGAACCCCGGCCATCGGGATCGGCGCGCCGGCCGACTGGCCGCGCGCGGTCAGCGTGATGTCGAGCAGGCGTGAAGCATGCTCGGCATCGGCGTAGAACAGCTCGTAGAAATCGCCCATCCGGTAGAACAGCAGGCGGTCGGGATGCTCCCCCTTGAACCGCAGGTACTGCTGCATCATCGGAGTGTGTTCAGGGATTCCAGACGAGCCGGGTCCCTTGTCCGGCTTGCCGCTTTGCGCTGTAACAGCTTGTCGCCGCAAGAGAAATTAACCTTGATCGATGATTTTCTGTACCAGATCGGACAAGTCTTTGCAAGTCTTCGTCCCTCGAATCCGTGTCGGTGCCGGTGTAGGTTGACGGCTCGAGAGGACGCATGGCGTGCAAACCTACACTGAAAAGACCGCAGCCCCGACGGCCGCGATTATCGCGTACATGCACGTGGGTGAGAATGGTGGTCGAACGTGAAGGCAAGCCGAATGCGTGCGCGCTGCATGATCGCGAAGCTGGTTGCATCAACGGCCTAGAGATTGTGAAGGTCTCGATGACGATGGGAAGGGAAGCGTGAAGCTTCACGGCCGATTCCTGCAGCGAATCCCATCGTTCCCGTGCCTGGACGTGCAGCGGATCCCGCGACAGCGCAAGGGCGATCCCCGCCCCGCCGTCGACAACGACCGCCTCCCGCCGCCGCATCAGGGCCCGTCGTGAACGCTGTCGTATTCGATGGACGAGCGTTTGGGCTCGCCGTCCCAGATGGCAACTGGGCCCCCGGCGCGCGACTTGAGCACGGTCCTTCGGATCGCGCCACGGACCAGTCCTGCGACACTGCATCCCGACCGCGCCTTGCGGGAATCGGCGTTAAGCGCTACCTAAGCATCGGGGCGTACGCTGGAGCCGACGAGAACCCGGAGCGACAGGTCATGATTACGCGCGTGCACGGCTCGTTGCCGAGACCGGATGATCGCTGCTCCTTCCTATAGGCGCCTTGCATCGATGCGACTGCTGCTGGTAGAAGACGACCTGATGATCGGCGAAGTCGTGCTGGAGACCCTGCGCAGCGAGGGGTTCGCGGTCGATTGGGTCAAGGACGGCGCGATGGCGGACACCGCCCTGCGCGCCCAGATCTACGACCTGGTCGTGCTCGATCTGGGCTTGCCGAAGAAGGACGGGTTGGACGTCCTGCGGTCGATGCGGGCGCGGAAGCAACGCATGCCGGTGCTGATTGCGACCGCGCGCGATGCCGTGGAACAACGGATCGCGGGACTCGACGCCGGTGCCGACGATTATGTGGTCAAGCCCTACGATATCGACGAATTGCTGGCCCGCATTCGTGCCCAACTTCGTCGAGCGTCCGGACGGGCCGAGCCGGTCTACGAGTACGGCAATGTCACGATCAACCCGGCGACCAAGGAAGTAACCGTTGACGGCGCGCCCGTCATCCTCTCCGCGCGCGAATGGGCGGTCCTGGAGCCGTTGCTGGCGCGACCGGGGTTGATCCTGTCGCGCGCCCAGCTCGAGGAAAAGCTCTTCGGCTGGAAGGATGACGTCAGCAGCAACGCGGTCGAGGTCTATATCCACGGCCTGCGCAGGAAGCTGGGCTCAAAGCTGATTCAGAACGTGCGCGGGGTCGGGTACCTCGTGCCGAAAGTCTGACCATGGTGAGACCCCGGCCGGCGCCTCGGTCCTACTCCTTGCGGGGACGGCTGCTCTGGCTGCTGCTGATCGCGGTCGCGCTGGCAGCGCTGGTCCAGGGAGGCATTGCGTTCTACGCGGCGAGCTCGGAAGCAGACGGAATCTTTGACTATCACATGCAGCAGATCGCACTGGCATTGCGCGGCGGGCTGCCATCGGGTCCCTTGCCTCGGCATCTCGCGCACGACGTTGACGAAGCAGACTTCGATTTCGTGATCCAGATCTGGTCCCTGGACGGAACCCCGGAACTGACGTCCAGCGAGCGGGGCGAACTGCCGCGGCAGGCTGCGCCGGGTTTTTCGGATGTCACGGTGAATGGCACGCGGTATCGGGTTTTCTCGACGCGGACATCGACGCAGGTCATCCAGGTCGCCCAGGATTTGTCGGCCCGGCAGGAGCTTGCGGGAAGCCTCGTCCTGCGCATCGTGGGGCCGGTCATGTTGTTCGCGCCCATACTCATGCTCGCCGTCTGGTGGGTCGTGTCGCGATCGACGCGCCCGCTGCTGCGTGCCCGCGAGCAGATCGCGCGGCGCGCTGCCGAGGAGCTGTCTCCGCTCACCGCGACCGACATTCCCGATGAGGTGCGCCCGTTGGTGGACGAGATCAATCTGCTGTTTGCGCGACTTGCCGAATCATTCTCCGCGCAGCAAAGCTTCGTCGCCGACGCGGCACACGAGCTGCGATCACCGCTCGCGGCGCTGCGCCTGCAGGTGCAAAGCATGCAGCGCGCGACAGATACCGAGGCGCGAACCGTGGCAGCCCGACGCTTGATCGGGGGCATCGATCGAATGGGCCGCTTGGTCGATCAGATGCTGGTACTGGCGAGGCAGGACGCCGCCGTCGATCCGGTGGGCACGGCACCGGTCGATTTGCGGGGCACGGCCACCCTGGCGATCGGCGACGTGCTCGCGGCAGCGCAAGGCCGGCATATCGACCTGGGGATCAGCGAGTCCGCGGCTGTCTCGGTCGCCGGTGAGCCGGAGGCATTGCGGATTCTGCTACGCAACCTGCTCGAAAACGCGATCAAGTACACTCCGGATGGCGGCACGATCGATGTTGCGATTCGCATCGCGGACCGGTCGCCTGTCGTAGAAATCGCGGACAGCGGCCCGGGGATCCCCGCGGAAGAGCGCAGCCGCGTCTTCGATCGCTTTTACAGGGTGGCCGGAGCCAGCATCGCTCCCGGAAGCGGGCTTGGACTTGCGATCGTCCAGAGCATCGCAGGCCGGCACCATGCGACGATCAGCCTCGATGAATCGCCCGGCCTGGGCGGACTGTTGGTGACGGTGCGGTTCCCGGTGTCGAACGCCCAGCCCACGAGCGACGCGCGTTGACCGTCAGAGCCAACCGGCGAGTCTCAGCTCAGACTTTCTTCGCCGAGCATGAGCGTCATGTCATGCGTCGTGGGAGCAGGCAGCCGGACGTCGGACCCAGCATGCGTTGCAATATCTCGCGGCACGACGCTTGATGCAACTGGGCAGACGTCCGGTGCCCTGCGACGGCGACGGGCCCCCCGCCATTGCAACGACGACGGGCCCGTCACCGCGGCAAACGATCAATCGCTATCCGACTCCTCCTGCCGGTCTCCCGAATCGTGATCAGCCTGATCCGTCTGGGCGGAAACGACATGGCCATCGGTGGCATCGACCTTGACGTCCATCGTCGTCGTGCCGTTCGCCACCTCGACGCCATAGACCAGCCGTCGATTTTCATTCTGAAGCTCTGCGCGGCTCGCGCGGCCGCCGGTGTGCTGCTCGGCGGTCGCGACGGCCTGAGCCAGCGAAATCCGGGCCTGCGCTACGTTGACCATCGCATCGTTCTGCGTCACACCCGGTTGCTGGGCATGCGCGAGCCCACCGACGGTGGCGACACCGGCGGCCATGATGAGTGCGGGAATCAAGATCTTTCGTTGCATAGGTTTCTCCTTGCGGTCGGTTGATGGCGGCACCATTGCCTGCCACGGTTCCAAAGATGGGGCAGCAAGCTTAGTCCACGCTTAACCTGGTCAGCGACGTCAGTGAGGGTCATGCCGAGTTCCTGGTCGCCGTTCCATTTCGCTGACCTACGGTCATGTGAACGACCAGGGCCAGGATGGTCACGAGAAAAATGGCGCTGGTGACGACCGTCCCGAGCCCCAGGCCCCCATTGCCCGTTGGCTGCGAGAACAAGTCGCCGAGCGACGCTCCCAGCGGGCGCGTCAGGACGTAGGCGACCCAGAACGCCAGGATTGCGTCCAATCTCAGGAAGTAGTGGGCAAGCGTCACCAGTGCGATCGCTGCGCCAAAGATCATGGCCGAGTTTGCGTAGCCAACGCCCAGGCTTTCTGCCGTGAGATCACCCGCAGCAGTACCCAGCGCAAAGGTGAACAGGATGGCCGCCCAATAGAAAAGCTCGCGCCGGGTGGTGCAGATCGTGTGAACGGACAGCGTCTTCTCGCTTGCATACCAAACCGCGAAGGTAACGAGTAACGCGACGCTGAAGACCGCGGTGGTCACCGTCAGCGGGACCGCGAAGTTATCCACCAGGTTATCGGTGATGAGCGTCCCGACGACGCTTATCAGGACGACGGTGATCCAGTAAATCCAGGGAACGTACTTTCTCGACCGGACCTGGATCAAGAGCGCGATCAGAAGCAAGGCTCCCATGACATACGACGTGCCACTAAGGCCCAATTTCAACTTGACCGACAGGAAATCGGCGGCCGTTTCGCCTACGGTGGTTGCCATGATCTTGATGATCCAGAAGTAGATCGTGACTTCCGGCACCTTATTCAGCATCCGTAACGCGGCTTCGCTTCTCTTCGTTTCCACTGATTCATCTCCAGAGGTTCCCGTGTCGGGCGAATGCCGACACCGGAGCGCCGCGAAACACGGGCTTCCGAAGCATCCACGAGCCGACTTAGGGGAATCTTAAAAACGACCTGACGACGGTCGCGGTCGATGCATCACGATGCAAGTCAGGCGCGACGGACGCAATCGCGGCCGCTTAAGACCCGCCTAAGAATTCGGGGCCATTCTGCGAATCGGGACGTCGCATGTTTTGCAGGCATGCGTCGGTCTTCGAGCTCTGACGGTCTCGATTTATCAGAAGGAAGAATGCATGAACTCCAGGACCCAGGAACATTCGCGGGCGACCATCATCGGTCTGATCGCCATCGTGGCTTTGCTCGGCGGCGTGCCGATCGCAAGCATGGGTGCGATCGCCGCGGAACGTCCGGTGGCGGCGGAACGAAACCCACCTGGTGACATTCCGGACTCCCAGGCCTTTGTCACCTATGCATCGCCGCTGGGCTTTTCGCTGCAGGTGCCTGAGGGCTGGGCGCGGACTGACCGCAGCGATGGGACAGGATTCGCGGACAAATACAACGCGATCGATGTGGCGGTGATGCCCGCTTCCGCCGCACCCACCGCCGCGTCCGTGACACATCGCGACGCGGCGGTGCTCGTCAAGGCCGGTCGCGCGGTCAAGGTTGACGCGATCACGACCGTGACGCTTGCATCGGGTCCCGCGATCCTGATTGCTTATGCGTCCAATTCCGAACCCAACCCGATCACGGGCAAGCAATTGCGTCTCGAGAACCATCGGTATCTGGTCTATGGCAGCGGGCGGCTTGCAACGATCGACCTGTCAGCGCCACTCGGTGCCGACAACATTGATCAATGGACCCACATTGCCAATTCATTCCGGTGGCGCTGACATGCCAGCCCTGCAAGCATTCGAGCTGTACCGGTTCTATCACAGCGGCGACGACGAGACGGCGGCGCTGCGCGGCGTCTCGCTCGAGCTCCAGGCGGGCGGACTGATCGCTCTTACAGGACCTTCGGGCAGCGGGAAATCCACGCTGCTCGCCTGCCTCTCCGGACTGGACGAGCCCGATGCCGGCCGTGTCGAGGTGATGGGATCGCGAATGTCGCGGCGCCCGGAAGCGGCACGCGCCGCGGTGCGTGCGCGACACATCGGCATCATTACGCAGTCGGGCAACCTGTTCGAACACCTCACGGTAGAGGGCAACATGCGGCTGCAGATGGCGCTGGCTGGCAAGAACGATCCGGATGCCATCGATCGTCTGCTCAACGTCATGGGCATTGCCCCGCATCGCAGGGCACGTCCATCCCAGTTGTCAGGGGGCGAGGGCGCGCGCGCCGGTCTGGCGGTTGCCTTGTCGGCGGACCCGCAGATTTTGCTGGCCGACGAGCCGACGGCGGAAGTTGACGCGGCAACGGAAGTCGAGATTCTCAAACTCCTGCGGGACCGATGCCGCGCCGGCGGCGCCATCCTGGTCGCGACCCACAGCCAGGAGCTGGCGGCGAACGCCGACAGCGTGCTGCGGCTTCGAGATGGACGCCTCGTTCATGCATGAGGGGGTCCTGATCGCCGCCGAAGCGGTCAGCCGCAGTTATCGGCAAGGCGGTGCCTCGATTGCCGCGGTAACCTCCGCGACGTTTCGACTTCATGCGCAGGATCGCATCGCGCTGATGGGCCGATCCGGAAGCGGCAAGTCGACGTTGCTGCACCTCATGGCAGGCCTCGACGTTCCGAGCAGCGGCGCGCTCGCGTGGCCCGCACTGGGAGCGCCCGACACGTTGCTGCCGGAAAAGGTTTCGCTGGTGTTCCAGGCGCCGAGCCTGCTCGAGCCGATGACCGTGAGCGAGAACGTGGCATTGCCACTGCTCCTTGCGAAAGCAGCCGGCGATATCGACGCCGCAGTGAGTGCTGCATTGGCAACCTTCGGACTCGAGGGACTGGCGCGCAAGCTGCCGGAGGAGCTGTCCGGCGGCCAGATGCAGCGGGTCGCGATGGCCCGGGCGATTGTCGGGAATCCGCGCGTAATCCTGGCCGATGAGCCGACCGGACAACTCGATCAGGCGACCGGTCACGCGCTGCTCGACGCGTTGATCGCCCATCTTTCCGCGACCCACACCGCGCTGGTCATCGCAACCCACGATCCGTCGGTCGCCGGGCGCATGGATACGATATGGCGCATCGAGCGAGGCGTTCTCGCTGTCCCTGTCATGGCCAGGGAGGGCCTGTGATCCGATCCTGGCTCTTCGGCCTCATCAGGGAGCGCAATGGCCGCCTCGCGGGATCGGTAGCCGGTATCGCAGTAACGGTGGCGATGCTGGCGGCGCTGGGAACCTTTCTCGCCCAGAGCAGCACGTCGATGACCCGCCGTGCAATCACCAGCGTGCCGGTGGACTGGCAGGTGCAACTCGTTCCGGGAACGCCTGTCGAGTCGATCGCGCCCGCAATTGGCCAAGCAGCGTCGGTCGCGAAGTTGCATGAAGTCGGCTACGCCGATGTCGATGGCTTCGAGGCGCGAACCGGCACCACGGTGCAGACCACGGGAAAAGGCAAAGCCATTGGACTCGATTCCGGCTACGTCCGCGACTTTCCCCGGCAAGTCCGCCTGCTGATCGGATCGCTGGATGGCATCGTCGTTGCCCAGCAGACGGCTGCCAACCTGCACGTGACCGTCGGCGATGCCGTGACGATCCACCGTCCGGGCCTTCCGCCCATCGAGGTCACGGTCGGCGGCGTCGTCGATCTGCCCAACGCCGATTCGATGTTCCAGGCCGTCGGCGTCCCGCCCGGAGTCGCGCCCCAGGCGCCGCCCGACAATGTGCTGGTGCTTCCTTTGGGTGAATGGCACCGCCTGTTCGACCCAGAAGCCGCCATCCGGCCGGACACGGTTCGCACGCAGCTCCATGTCGGACTGATGCACGGTCAACTTCCGGGTGATCCGGTGGCGGCTTTCACCGCCGTGCAGCGCGCGGCCAGGAACCTCGAGATACGCATTGCGGGCAACGGCATCGTCGCCGATAACCTCGCATCGCGGCTCGATGCGGTGCGCAGCGACGCCTTGTATGCGAAGGTGCTGTTCCTGTTCCTCGGCGCTCCCGGCGCGGTGCTGGCGACGTTGCTCACCATCGCAGTCGTCGCCTCCGGGGGTACGCGCCGGCGGCGCGATCAGGCGCTGTTGCGAATCCGCGGTGCGTCGCGCAGCCAAATCATCAAGCTCGCAGCCGTCGAAGCGGCAGTTGTCGGCAGTGGCGGAACGATTGCCGGTCTCCTGCTCGCCGAGGTTCTCTCGAGAATGATCCTTGGCGGCGGCATCTTCAACGTTTCGGCGCAGTATTGGATTGCCGGTTCCATCTTCGCCGGCATGACGCTCGCCGCGGCGGCGATTCTAGCGACTGCGTGGATCGATGCGAAGCAGACCACCGTGGCGACCGCCCGCACGGCGACGGGCGGAGACCGAGCCGGGCTCTGGCGGCGCAGCGGCCTCGACTTCATTCTGCTCGCGCTGTCGGCGATCGTATTCTGGAAAACCTGGAGCACGGGGTACCAGGTGGTGTTGGCACCAGAGGGAACACCATCGTCGTCTGTCGACTATGCGGCGTTTCTCGCGCCGGTGTTGCTGTGGCTGGGCGTCGGCTTGCTGACGGTCAGGCTGTGCCTCAGTGGATTGCGTCGCGGTCGCGCGGCTCTCGCCCATGTTCTGCGGCCCATCGCGGGCGCGCTGTCCGGAGTCGTTGCGGCTACGATCGGACGGCAATCCCGCCGGATCACGCAAGGCATCGCCTTGGTCGCGCTGGCATTTGCCTTCGCGATTTCGACCGCGGTGTTCAATACCACCTACCGCGCGCAGACGCTGGTCGATGCCGAGCTCACCAACGGCGCCGACGTCACGGTCACCGGCACCGCGCAGGCACCCGCCTCGGCGAGGCTCCGCGAGCTCGCGGCGTTGCCAGGTGTGATCGCAGCGCAACCGATGCAGCATCGGCTGGCGTACGTCGGCACCGATCTGCAGGACTTGTATGGGATCGATGCCGCGCATATCGGCGAAGCAACGAGAATGGCGAATGCCTATTTCGAGGGCGCAGACGCGCACAATGCGCTCGGCCTGCTGGCGCGAACCCCGGATGGCATTCTGGTCTCTGCCGAGACAGTCAAGGACTTCCAATTGCAACCCGGCGACAGGATCAATCTGCGGCTGCAGAACGCGAGCGACCACCAGTATCGCCTCGTTCCGTTCCGCTTCATTGGCGTGGTGCGCGAATTTCCGACCGCACCACGCGACTCGTTTCTTGTCGCCAATGCGGGGTATATCGGGCGCGTGACGGGCACGGCCGCTGCGGAAACTGTCCTCATCAAGACGTCGGCCCCGACAGCGTCGATCGCCGCGGCGGCACGAGCTGTCGTCGCGTCCATGCCCGGTGTGAAGGTCACCGATCTCGGCGATGCCCAGCGCCTCATCGGATCGAGCCTGACCGCCGTCGACGTGGGTGGCATGACGCGGCTGGAGCTGGATCTTGCCGTGCTGATGGTCGCGAGCGCAACGGGGCTCATACTCGCACTCGGAATCGCCGACCGGCGCCGCAGCTTCGCGATCCTATCGGCCCTCGGGGCGAAGCCGAGGC
>JAJXTF010000097.1 GCA_021784125.1 Pseudomonadota bacterium
TCCGATCTGGCGGCGATCTGCAGCGACAGCCGGGACTTCCCGAGACCGCCGACGCCCAGCAGCGTGAGCAGCCTCGTGCGCGAGAGCAGGGCGCGCGCCTGCGCGAGCTCGCGCTCGCGGCCGACGAAGGACGTCAGTTGCTGCGGAAGGTTGTTCGGCGTCGCCTCGAGCGAGCGCAGCGGCGGGAACTCGATCCGCAGCTTCGGATGCAGCAGCTGGTAGACGTGCTCGGGACTGGTCAGGTCACGCAGGCGCACGCGGCCCAGGTCGCGCAATTCGATTCCGGTCGGATGTTCCCCGATGAGCGTCGCGACAGCTTCCGACAGCAATATCTGGCCACCGTGCGCGGCACTCATGATGCGCGCGGCGCGATTGACCGCCGTGCCGAAATAATCGTTGTCGCGGCGCTCGCTGATCCCCGTGTGCATGCCGCAGCGCACGAGCAGCTGCAAGCCGTTGGTCGCCTGCGGCTCCTGCAGCGCACATTGCATCTGGATCGTCGCGCGAATTGCGTCGAGGGGGTCGTCGAATACGGCGTGCATGCCGTCACCGGTCATCTTGACCACGCGGCCGTGATGGCTCTCGACGGCGTCGCGGGCGATGGCGTCGTGGCGCGCCAGCGCCGCCCGCATCCGGTCGGGCTCCTGCTCCCAGAGACGGGTGCTGCCCTGGATGTCGGTGAAGAGGAAGGTTGCGACTGCCGAATGCTCGGACAACGAACGCCCCGTGCGACAACGGTCGCAGGGCTAACTTTACGGCAGCGGCAGGCACCTATCCAGCAGCGGGCTGACAGGCCCGGTCGACGCTCGCGGGGCGCCGCGAGGCGCAATCTGGTAAGATTTCACCTTGGTTCAGGAGGCCGACGGGGCTTCCCGGCACCGCATTCCCGGACGCCGCCGATGCCGGCGGCGGACCTGTTCCGGCTGGCAGGCATTGCGCCCGTAGCTCAACTGGATAGAGCACCGGCCTTCTAAGCCGGCGGTTACAGGTTCGATTCCTGTCGGGCGTGCCCAAATGCGTCGCGGCGCAGCAATCAAACGCGATGCGCAGAAGTTCAGTGGTGGCGGTAGCTCAACGGTAGAGTCCCGGATTGTGATTCCGGCTGTTGTGGGTTCGAATCCCATCCGCCACCCCATCTCTTTTCGGTCTCCTGCGGCGGCGCACGCCTCCCGGACTGGGAACAGATTCCCGACGCCGGCCGCTACCGAGCCGGGACGTGCGTCAGGTAGACCCCGGCCCATCCGGTCTCCTCGCTGCCCATCGTCACGTTGACGACCAGCGAGTTGCCACGGAAGCCGTCGCGCTCGAGACCCATTTCCGTGACGGGCAGGCCGTTGCCCAAGTCATCGACGGCCTCGGGATCGATCAGGGCGCCGTCCATTCCGGTCTGGACCACGGTCGCGACCGGCGATTGGCCCGGGCCCTTGCGCAGGTAGATGCCGTCCACCGGATCGACGTAGACGTTGGTCACGGGGTCGATGCTCCCGGTCCTCGCCTTGAACGCGGCATCGAAGGTAGCGTCGGCGAGGCTTCCGTCCGCCATCCCGGAAACGGCCACGAACGACGCCGATCGCCACCGCGCCGGCTCGCCATCGTCGCCCTCGCTGCCGCCGGCCGTGCCCGGCACCATCCCCGAATAGTTCCAGTAGACGAAATCGTCGTATCCGTCGCCGGTGACCGCGACGACGTGGGTCTGGCGCGTCCTGGTGTCGTAGACGAAGATGCCCTGGTGCACCGGCACCTGCCGCTCCTGGTAACAGCTGATCCCGACATTCGGGTCGCTGGCATCGTCGCAGATGCTGTTCGGGTCGCCCGGAAACTCGCCCGTGACCGGATCGAATTGACCAACGTTGTTGCTGAAGGCGATGCGATCCTTATTCCCCTCCTGCGGGCAGTACAGGCGCACGGTCTTCGTCGCCGTGCCCCACGCGCCCCAGAACGCCACGAAGCGGCCATCGAATGAAACGCCTTCGCCCAGCCGGTTGAACCGGGCCGCGCGGCTCTGCCCGGGGACCTGCGATCCGATGCTGACGAGCATCGTGAGCGGCGGCCTGCTGCCGGTGAGCGGGACCAGGTAGATGCCACCCATCGTCGGCGCATCCTCGTTGTCGAATCCGGCGAATACCGCCTGGTCGTTGGCTGCACTGGGCGGCGCCGTCGATCCGAAGATCGTGTTCGTGCCGGGGATCCTGGTGTCGACGTTGTTGGCGATCAGGATCGCCGGCGCGATGCCTCCGGCGGGCGCGAGCGTCCCGCCGTCCGGACTCGGGATCGCCGTAGCGGTCAGGTCACGGTAGTACACGCCGGTCCTGCCGATGCCTGAGGTCGTGTAGTTGCCCTTGAAGACGATCGTGTTGGTTCCCGTCACCGCAGGTGCGCCCGGGAAGACGTCGAATGGCGTGCCGGGCGCTTCCGGCACCTGGAAGAACGAGAACCCGGCGACGGATCCCAGCTTGCTCGCGCCGGTAACCAGCGGCCCGAAGGGATTTGTGTAGATGCCGGTGGTTCCCAGCTGCTCCACGATCTCGCCGTCTGCCGTGACCTGCCATACCGGCTGGTGATTGCCGCGCGTCGCCACCGTGTTCGAACCGATGTCGATGCGAGGGAAAGAGGGCGGCTCGGTGAACAGCGTGCCGCGATTGTTGGGCTGCGGCACGAGGGTGTCGCGGTCCAGAATCTTGACCACGGGCCCCAGCGGAGCCATGTCGCGCGTGTAGACGCCATGGATCGGTTGGCCGCCGCCGGCCTCGCCGCCGCGGCTGCGCGCACGGATCACCACCACCTGGTCGGCGTTGACGGATGGCTGGTTGTAGCTGTTGAACCTCCTGCACGGCGGGACGCTCGGCGCCGCGGGATTGCAGGTCGCCGTCGGCATGTAGTCGCCGTTGTTGACCACAGTCGACCACGTGAACGAGGGCGTCGCCGGCGGTGCGGCAGTCGCCGCGGTGGCGGCGACCGCGGCCATGACGGCGGCGGCGAACGGTGTCAGCGCCGAAGACCGATGATGGGCTCGCATGCTTTCCTCCCTGTCGTTGTAGTGCCGGGACCGCGCCGCAGCCGTGGCGGCGGGCGGACGTCAGGGTTCCAACCTAAGGCGCAATCGACGCCCCCGCATTGATCAAAGTCATTGTCGGCGCGCAGGTCCACCGACGGCTCATGGCAGATCCGGGTCGGCTGGGCACCCGAGAAAAGATCGACACCCGCGCGTCCGATGCGGCCGAGGGCAGCCGTATCGCATTCCGATCCATGGCGTCTGGTGACCGGGCATCCCCGCGATCGGCGCCGCGGAACTCACCGCGCAGCTTGCCTCGTGCGAGGAACGGGAAAATAATCGCCGGCAGCGCGGGCTCGTCGGCCCGTCCCACAGAAAGGTTGACCGTCATGACCGCAATGGACAGCGCCACCGAATTGCGCTTCGAGCCGCCCGGGCCTGGACCCTGGGGGCGCGACGCCGTCCATTTCCCGCGCCCGGTGACGCGCTACTTGCAGGAAACGCAGGCGCCGTCCTTCAAGAAGGGCAGCAACGAATTCGCGCGCTTCTACGGGATGCTCATCGACGGCCTGGAGATGCGCTACGTGAACGGCTTCGGCTACAAGCAGGTGCTGCCGGCGCCCGACGCCGAAATCCCCCAACGCTTCAAGCGCGCCGAACAGGTATTCGCGCAGAAGCTCTGGCGGGAGCAGCTTCGCGACTGGGACGAGAACCGCAAGCCCTCCTCGATTTCCGCGCACCGGGAGCTGCAGGCCGTCGATCCCGACACCCTCCCCGATGCCGAGCTCGTCGCCTACCTGACGCGCTGCCGCGACCACCATTCAGCGATGATCGTCCAGCACATGCGCTTCACCGCCTGTGCCATGCTCCCCACCGGCGACTTCCTCGCACACGTCGGCGACTGGACCGGCCTGCCGCCGTCCGACCTGCTGGACCTGATGCGCGGCTCGGCAGGGGTGTCCGCGGGCGGATCCGACGAGATGGAGCGCTTGAAGGCGGCATTCGCCGGTGACGCCGCGGCGCGCGAGCTCCTCGCGTCCGATGGCGACCCCGGGCAGCTGCTCGCAAGGCTGCGTTCCCTCGGAGGCGAAGCAGGCGTGGCGGTCTCGGGCTACCTCGACCTCGTCGGCAATCGCCTGGTCGACGGCTTCGACATCGCCGAGCCCTCGGCGCTAGAATTGCCCGACGCACTCCTCAGGGCGATTCGCATCGCAGTTTCCGGAGAAGCCAAGACCGCCTCGGACGTCGATGCCCGCACTGCGGAAGTCCGTGCGCGCGTGCCCGCTGCGCACCAGGCCGGGTTCGACGAACTCCTCGGCGAGGCTCGGCTCACTTACCGCCTACGCGACGAGCGCGGCATCTACAGCGACATCTGGGCCTCGGGCCTGATGCGGCGCGCCGCTCTCGCGGCCGGTCGGCGCGTCGCGCGCCGCGGCCGCATTGCCTCCCCCCAGCAGATGCTGGATGCCAGCCTCGACGAGATGTGCGCGCTGGTCGCCGGCAACGGCGGCCCGTCCGCGGACGAGCTTGCCGAGCGCGCAGGATACCGCGCGACCTCCGCTGCCAAGGATGCCCCGCCCGACCTCGGCCCGCCCGCGCCGCCACCGCCTGACCTCGGGGCCCTGCCTCCGGCGGTCGGCCGCCTGATGCGCGCGACCTTCATCGCCATGGGCCATCTCTTCGGGAGTTCCGAGGTACAGAATCAGGAAAAGGTCCTCTACGGGCTCGGCGCGAGCAAGGGTGTCTACGAAGGGCCGGCGCGCCGCGTCTCAGGCCCCTCCGACTTCGACCGCATCGCCAAGGGGGACGTGCTCGTCACCGAGTCGACGACCGAGGCCTTCAACATCCTCCTGCCGCTGCTTGGCGGGATCGTCACCGACAACGGCGGTCTCCTTTCGCATGCGGCGATCGTCTCGCGCGAGTATGGGATCCCCGGCGTCGTCGGGACCCGCGAGGCGACCGAGCGCATTGCCGACGGCGTCCGTGTCCGCGTCGATGGCGATTCCGGCGAAGTCACGGTGCTCGGGTGAAAAAGGTCGTCCCGTTCACGAGGGCCCGCGAAACATCGCTCTATGGATCGAAGGCCGTAGGGCTCGGCGACGCTGCGCGCGAGGGCCTTCCGGTTCCGCCTGGCGTGGCGCTGTCGGGCGACCTGGTCGAGGCCATCGCTTCGGGTGAAGACCGGGCCATCGAAATGGTGGCGAAGGCCATCGCGAGCCTGCCGCGTCCGTTCGCGGTCCGCTCGTCCGCCGTCGACGAAGACGGCGCGGAGGCGAGCTTCGCCGGCCAGCACCTGACCGTGCTCAACGTCCATTCGGCGGCCGATGTCCCCAACGCGGTCCGCGAAGTCTGGTGGTCTGCGAACTCGGACTCGGCCATCACCTACCGCCAGCGTGTGGGTCTGTTCAACCGGCCGAGCGTTGGCGTCGTCGTCCAGACGCTCCTCAACCCGAGCGTCGCCGGGGTCATGTTCACCGAACACCCGGTCACCGGTGCCGATGAGCGGTTGATCGAAGCGAGCTGGGGTCTCGGTGAAGCCGTGGTCGCCGGCCTGGTCATCCCCGATCACTTTCGCCTGGACCGGTCCGGCCAGGTGCTCGAGCGCAAGGTCGGGCGCAAGCAGATCGCGATCCGCTCGCTTCCGAATGGGGGCACCTTCGAGCAACAGGTGTCACCTGCCCAGGTGGGCCAGCTCTGCCTCGACGACGCGCAGCTCGCGGCTCTGGGCGCGCTCGCGCTCCAGTGCGAGAAGGTCCACGGCCCGCGGCGCGACATCGAATGGGCGTTCCAGGATGAAACGCTCTACCTGCTCCAGTGCCGCGCCGTCACCACCGGTAAGTCACCGCCGCCCGGTCCGCCCCCGCGCGACCCGGTGGGCGCCCTGCATCGCGTCCAGCTCTTCGCCGACATGAACCGGAGGCAGGCCGAGCAGTTGGCGCGCCTGCTGAAGGAGCGTCGCTTCGCCAAGGGCGAGACCGTCATCATGGAGGGCTCTGGCGGCGCCGCCTTCTTTCTCATCGATTCCGGCAAGGCCACCGTCTCGAAGAAGGGCGTCGAGGTCGCCACCCTCGGCCCCGGCGACTACTTCGGTGAGATCGCCCTGATCGACGGCGGTCCCCGCTCGGCCACGGTGACCGCTGCGACCGACCTGGTTTGCTATGGGCTCACGTTCTGGGAGTTTCGCCCGCTGGTCGAAGGGAACGGCACCATCGGATGGAAGCTCGTGCAGGCCCTGGCGAAGCGATTGCGCGCCGCCGAGCCGAGCTAGCGCGGGAATCTCCAGGACGCCGCCCGAGCGACCGAGTTGGCGCCGACGCGGATCGCGGCGCCACGCGACGCGTCCAAATGCCTATCCGCGGGTCATTCGCGGTCTCGCGTGCCGTACCTAACGACGCTTCTTCGGCGGGCTTTTCTTTGGCGGTGGCGACTTCTGTGCTGCCGGGCGTTCGTTCGGCCGATAGTCCCCGATGATGGTCTTGACGGGGCAGATCGCGAACACCGGGCACTTCTTGCACCCGACGGCGATGGCGACTGGACAGAGTGTCATGATGGGCACCATGGAGTGTGGACCCATCCACTCTACGCCAGTGCGCGCTCTGGATGCGCACTACCCACGGGCGGCTCCCCCGCCTACGTTCATCAGGCCGATCGACCTACACCGAGATGCGGCCATCGCCGACGTCCCGCCCGAGGGCCGAGCGCTACGATGCGAACCGTAGTCTCCATATCGGGAGGTGATGATCATGACGCACAAGTTCACAACAGCATGTTTCGTAATTGGAGCAGCCATGGCACCCCTTGCCGCGCATGCCGCGGATTCGGAAATGGACCGTGGGCACCCTGCGGCCTTCGTCAAGGACTCGGTCATCACGACCAAGATCAAGGCGAAGATGGCGGCCGAACACCTCGACAGCCTCAAGAACATCAGGGTGGATACGGACGCCAGCGGCGTCGTGTCGTTGAGGGGTACGGTGAACAGTCGCGAAGAGGCGAGCAAGGCCGTCACCATTGCCCGCAACACGGAAGGGGTGAGGTCGGTCTCGAGCGACCTCAGGGTGCAGAAGGATCGCTGACGACACAGTTGTCGGAGGCGGCAGCGAAAGCTGCCAGCCGTCGTGCGCAGCCGCGCATGGCGCAGGCCCTCCCGCCTCATCGCAGGTGGCGGGAGGGCCTGCAAAGCTTCGGCGCCAACGGCGCCGGGGCGATCGGTGAGCTGCCGGCTCGAGATTCCGGTCCGGCGTCACCCATGAGAGTCTCCCAGCAGGATGTGGCCGGCACCAGCCTGCGCCGGCGCCCGATGCTCAATCAGCGGCTTCGGACGAGCTTCGCCCACGACGCAGCCGCGCTACGAGTCCACACATGCCATTACCAACCCGCATCCTGCGTGTTCTCGCATTCGGTCTCGCCGCAACGATCGCTGCCGGATGCGCTTCGCTGCCGCCCGGGGCAGACTCCCCGAAGGCGTGGTCCTCGGCACTGGCGCATCCGGGCCAGACGCGGCTCGGACGCCAGTTCGAGAACGCTGCGCGCGGGCACGACGGCAACTCGGCGTTTCGTCTTCTATCCGCCGGAGTGGACGGCTTCCTCGTTCGGGCGCAGATGATCGATGCTGCGGCGCGGACCCTCGACCTCGAGTATTTCATCTTCCGCCAGGACGAGACTGGACAGTTGCTGGCGGATGCACTGCTGCGTGCCGCCGACCGCGGGGTTCGCGTGAGACTGTTGGTCGACGATGCGGAGACGCACGACGTCGATGACCAGCTCGCAGCGCTGAGCGCGCATCCGAACATCCACATCCGGATCTTCAATCCGTTCACCTATCGAGGGCACGTTCCGCTGTTCCGCGGCCTCGAATTCGCCTTCGACGCAGCGAGACTCGACTATCGGATGCACAACAAGCTGATGGTCGTCGACAACGCGATCGCCCTGGTCGGGGGCCGCAACATCGGCGACCGGTATTTCCAGGTCGACCCGGAGTCGCAGTTCGGCGATGACGATGTCTTCGCCGCGGGTCCGGTGGTCAAGGAGCTGTCGGGGTCGTTCGACGAATACTGGAACAGCGCGCTCGCCATCCCGATCGCGGCCCTGCGGCGCGACGGGCTCAGCGCAGCGGCGCTGACCGCCTATCGCAGCGCCCTCGACCAGCATCGCAAGGCGCTGAAGGCGGATGGAATCGAGTATGCACGCCGCATTGCGACCGGCGAGCCGCTTGCCGGAATGCTCGCCGGGAGGTTGCCGCTCGTGTGGGCGCATGCAGAGCTCGTTTGCGACAGTCCCTACAAGGGGCGCATCGAGCACGGGGAGGCAACGGGCCGGCTGATGCATCACGCAGTCGCCGACGCCACGAGGGCGGTGCAGTCGGAATTGCTGATCGTCACGCCGTTCTTCGTCCCCGGCCCGTCGGGAATGCGGCTGCTCGCCGATCTTCGGAAGCGCGGAGTGCATGTCCGGGTCCTGACCAACTCGCTCGAATCGACACCGGAGCCGATCGCCCAATCCGGATACATGCACTACCGCCGGCCGCTGCTCGAGGATGGGGTGGAGCTTTCCGAAGTCCGCGCGCGCCTCGGAAACGCCCGCGGCAGCGGCGAGACGAAAGCGGATGCGCGCTACGGCAACTACGCCTTGCACGCCAAGCTGTTCGTGTTCGACCGCAAGAGGCTGTACGTGGGCTCCATGAACTTCGACGAACGCTCGCGCCACCTCAACACGGAGATCGGGCTGATCATCGACAGCCCCGAGTTGGCGCGGGAGGCCGCGGCACGCTTCGAATCCATCGCCTCGCCGGCCGACAGCTACCAGCTGGCATTGCGTCCCGATCCCGCAAGAGGCTTGCCGCGGCTGGTCTGGCGCACGGAGGAGCGGGGCAAGCGTGTCGAGTACGAGACGGAGCCCGGGGCAAGTGGCTGGCGGCGGATGAAGGTCGACCTGCTTTCACTGCTGCCGCTCGACCCCGAGCTCTGACATGTTCTCGCTGCTGTGGCCGGTGCTGGCGTGGCGCGGGCGCCCGCCCTTCCGGGGCGGCCTCGCCGGCTCACTGCTGTTCGTCCTGGTGGCGACGGTTTCCTCGCCGATCGCCGCCGCGGATTCGCCCAAGCCAACCGACATCGCCGTCGCGGTCCATCGCGAGGGGGAGGCGATCGTCGTCGACGTGAACCTGGTCGTCCAGGCATCGCCGCAGGAGGCGTGGGACGTGCTGACCGATTACGACCACATGGCGCGCTTCGTCCCGAGCCTGACCATGAGCCGGATCGTCGGCCGTTCCGACGGAAGGCTCCTGGTTGCACAGACGAGCCGCTTCCGGTTCGGTTTCATTGCGCTCAAATTCGACAGCGTGCGGGAGATCGAAATCACGCCGCTGCGAGAGATTCGCTCCACGCTGGTCCGCGGCGACATGAAGGCGTCGGCGTTCACGACCCGCCTCGTGGCGGAGGGTGGGGCGACGCGAATCATCAATCACGCTCGCTACGTTCCGGATCGCTGGATCCCGCCGGTGATCGGTCTCGCCATGCTGAGGGCCGAGACCCGGACGCAGTTCGGCGATCTGCGCGCCGAGATCATGCGGCGGAAGATCCGCGAGGGACCGAACCGGCAATCCGGCATCCGGTACCGGTCGCGCGTCGCTCAGCCCCGCTTGGGCAATTCCACCACGCCACTGCCGAGCACCGAGAGCTCGCCATCCTGAATTCAGGATAATTCTGTCTTCCCGAACAAAGCGTTGGCTGACGTCATGGGGGCTCTCTCGAATGGCTCGCGCATGCCTGCAATGTACCTGCCGCACGGCGGCGGACCTTCTTTTTTCATGACCGGCGAGCGCAAGCGCCGCTACCAGTCCGTGGAGGACTTCCTGAGGACCGTTCGAAGCATGCTCCCCGCCAAGCCGACAGCGATCCTGATCGCCACTGCGCACTGGGAACCCGCCGCGCCCAGTTTTACCGGTGCCGGGCAACCCGAGTTGATCTACGACTACTACGGGTTTCCGCCCGAGACCTACGAGCTGCAATATGGAGCGCCGGGCCACCCCGGGCTGGCCGAGCGGGCTTCCGCGTTGCTGCGCAAGGCGGGCCATCCTGCCGAGGTCGATCCGCATCGCAGATGGGGCCATGGCGTGTTCATCCCGCTGAAAGTCATGTTTCCCGATGCCGACATTCCAGTGGTGGCGATGTCGCTTCACGCCAGCCTGGATCCCGCACTGCATTGTGAATTGGGCGCCGCGCTTCGAAGCTTGCGCGACGAGGGTGTGCTCATCGTTGGCGCCGGCATGAGCTACCACAACCTGGGGAATTTCGTCGCCGCCGCATCCGCCTCCTATCAGTTTCACGACTGGCTGGACGGCGCCCTTTCTGGCGACTGGGCCGAGCGCACGCAGCGTCTTGCCCGATGGAGCGGTGCTCCGGGGGGGGCGGGCATCGCACCCGCGGGAGGAGCACCTGATGCCGCTGATGATTGCAAGTGGCGCCGGCGCCGACTTGCCGGCGCGACGGTTATGGCGGGGATCAGTGGGGCCGAGCTGTCTGGCTG
>JAJXTF010000098.1 GCA_021784125.1 Pseudomonadota bacterium
GGCACGGAACCCCTGCCCGAGCTGCTGGAGTTCAGCCTGCTCGCCAGCGAGCGGGCGCCTTTCGACCCGATGGAGCGCGCCTACCGCGACCTCGCCCGCGAGCGCTCGCCCGACACCGTCGAGGAGCTCGACAACCACAGGCTCGCGCACAGCTATCCGCTCACCCCCGAGCAGCTGTCGGTCGCCTACATCTGGCAGCCGCCCGACCGCGACACCCACGTCGTGGCCGCCAAGGGCGCACCCGAGGCGATCCTGGACCTCTGCGATCTCGATGACCTGCGCCGAGCGGCGATCCTGGCCGAGGTCGGGAGAATGGCCGCCGACGGCCTGCGCGTGCTCGCCGTCGCACGCGGCGACGTCGCGCCTGCGCCCGACGGTTCGCGCTGGCCGGCCGGGCAGCACGAGCTGAAACTCGCCTTCGTCGGGCTGACCGGACTCGCCGATCCGGTGCGTTCCGACGTTCCGTCTGCGCTGGCGAAGTGCTACACGGCCGGGATCCGCACCGTCATGATCACCGGCGACTATCCGGGGACCGCAAGGGCGATCGCGAAGCAGATCGGGCTCGCCAATCCGCAGCTCGTGACGACCGGCGTCGAGCTCGCCGAAATGAGCGAGCCTGCGCTGCGCGAGCGGGTCGCCCGGTGCAACGTCTTCGCACGCGTGGTGCCCGAGCAGAAACTTCGGCTGGTCGAGGCCCTGAAAGCCAACGGAGAGACCGTCGCGATGACCGGGGACGGGGTCAACGACGCGCCTGCGCTCAAGGCCGCCCACATCGGCGTCGCCATGGGCAAGCGCGGATCGGACGTCGCCCGCGAAGCGGCGTCGCTGGTGCTGCTCGAGGACGATTTTGCGTCGATGGTCGAAGCCGTCGGCCTCGGGCGGCGGATCTTCGACAACATCCAGAAGGCGATGCGCTACATCGTTGCCGTGCACGTCCCGACCGCAGGGATGGCGCTGCTGCCGCTGGTGTTCGGCTGGCCGCTGCTGCTCTACCCCGTCCACGTCGTGTTCCTCGAGTTCGTCATCGACCCGACGAGTTCGATCGCCTTCGAGGCCGAGCCCGCCGAGCGCAACGTCATGACCCGACCGCCCCGGCGCTCGAGCGCGCGGCTGTTCGACGCGGCGCTGATGATCTCCGCGCTGCTGCAGGGCATGGGTATCCTGCTCGTCGTCGCGACGCTCTATGGCGTGGCGCTCGCCCATGGAACGCCCGAGCGGGCGGCGCGCGCGATGGCCTTCGCAACGATGGTGGTCGGCAACCTTGGCATGATCCTGGTGAACCGGTCCCGCGACGCGACGCTGCTGGAAACGCTTTCCCGCCCCAACCCCGCGACCTGGTGGGTCGTCGGCGGGACGCTCGCCGGACTGGCCATTGCGCTCTATGCGCCCGCAGCGAGACAGATCTTCCGCTTCGACGCGCCGGACGGCATGCAGCTGCTCGCCTGCGCGGCGGCGGCGGGCGTCGGCATCACATGGCTCCAACTCACCAACCTGCTGCGATGGCACAATCGCGTCGCAGGCGGAATTTCCCGCCCCTACACACGAGGTTCGCACGAATGATCAAGCTGCTGCTGCCCGTCGATGGCTCCGAGAGCTCGACCCGCGCGACGCGGACGCTGCTCGCCACGCTCGACTGGTACAAGGAACGCCCGGAGGTCGACCTGCTCGCCGTTCATCTGCCGGTGCCGCACGTGCCGCACATGGGCGTGGTCGTCAGCAAGGAGATGGTCGCTCGCTACTACGACGAGGAATGCGACAAGATGCTCGCGCCTTCGAAGACGCTGCTCGACGCGGCCGGCGTCTCGTATCGCATCCACAAGCTGACGGGTCCGATCGCCGAGACGATCGTCGCGCAGGCGAAGTCCTCGGGCAGCGACATGATCTACATGGGCACGCGCGGCATGAGCGCGCTCGCGAACATGGCCCTGGGCTCGGTGGCCACGCGCGTGCTGCATCTGGCGCAGACGCCGGTGGTGCTGGTGCACTGATCGGCGGCGGCCCCGTCGTCGGCGGAGGGACCCGCCGGCACCCGCTTCAGGCGCCGCTGTCGGAGACCAGGCCGAGTTCGAGCGCGATGCGGATCAGCTCCGGCATCCGCTCGACCTGCAGCTTGTCCATGATCCGCGCCTTGTGCACCTCGACCGTGCGCGGGCTGATGCCGAACTCCACTGCGATCTCGCGGTTGTGCTGGCCGTGGACGACGCGATCCAGGACCTCGCGCTCGCGGGGTGTCAGCCGCTCGAGCTGCCGCTTCAGCATTTCGCGGCGCTCCGCCTGCGCGCGCGCCTGCGCATCCTGGGTGAGCGCTGCCTCGATCGTCTTCGCGAGCAGCGCGTCGTCGACGGGTTTCTCGAGGAACTCGAAAGCCCCGCCTTTCAACGCGGCGCGTGCATTGGCGGCATCGCCATGCGCCGTCAGCACGATCACCGGCATGCCGATCCGCTGCGCGGTGAGCCTGGACTGGACGGCGAGTCCATCGGTGCCAGGCATGCGCAGATCGAGCAGGACGCAGCCCGAGGCGGCGGGATCGACCGCGGCGAGAAATTCGTCACCGCTGGCGAAAGTCCTCGTCGCATAGCCGCGCAGTCCGAGCAGCAGCGACAGCGAATCGCGGACGGCGTGGTCGTCGTCGACGACGTGCACGATCTGGCGCAGCGAGCCCGTGCTCATGCCTCGCTCCGCGCGACAGGCAGAGTGAAGCTGAACGTGCTGCCGCGCCCTCCGGTCCCGGCGCCCGCGTGCCACATCCGCCCGCCTCCCGCCTCGACCAGCGACCGGCTGATCGCAAGCCCCAGCCCCATGCCTTGCGGCTTGCTGGTCGCGAAAGCCTCGAACAGCTGCCCGCCCATCTCGGGCGCCACACCCGGCCCGTTGTCGGCGACGCTGATCCTCACGAATTGCGCGCCCTCGGGCAATGCCGAAATAGTCACGTTGCGCTCCCCGTTCGTCGTCTTCAACGCGTCGATCGCGTTGGAAACCAGATTATGCAGCACGATCTCGAGGTGGATCCGGTCCGCCTGCACGGGCGGCAGGCCCGGCGGGGCGTCGATGCGGAAGGCGATGCCGTGGCGCTCGGCGCGCTGCAAGCCGGCGGTGACCGCCGCCCCGAGGACCGGCCCGAGGTCGACCCGCTCGGGTCGGCCCGACCCGGTCCTGAAGAAATCCCGCAGCCGATGCACGACGTCGCCGGCGCGGGTCACCTCGTGCGTGACCTTGTCCATCGTCTCCCGGAGCACGGCCTTGGGCGGCCCTTCGCCGGTCAGCATCAGCTGGCAGGCGCGGACGTAGCTGCCGATCGCCGCCAGCGGCTGGTTGAGCTCGTGCGCGAGCGCGGAGGCCATCTCGCTCGCGCCGGCGAGCCGCAGGCTGCGATCGAGCTCGATCTCTCGCGCGCGCAGCTGCCGCGCGATCGCCCAGCGCTCCGACACCGTCATCCCGAGGAACAGGCCGGTCAGCGCCACCGCGACCAGCAGGACCTGGAACTCGAGCACATCGCGCGTCGCGTAGCCGGCAGCCCGCATCGCCGCGATCAGGCCGACCTGGATGATGGCCGTCGCGATCACCGTGCCCTCGATGCCGTGGCGCATGGCGATCCAGACGAGCGGCAGGAACAGCACGTAGAAGAGCTTGAGCTCCTCCGCCCAGCCCGATTCGAAGACGATCCACAGCGCGGCGAGGATCGCGGCCAGCTGGGCGATCCGTTCCGCTGGCGATCCCCGGATGCCGACGGGCCGGCGCCGCGACAGCACGAGCAGCAGCGGCGCGGTCACCAGGATCCCGATCAGGTCGCCGATCCAGAAATGCGCGGCGGCCTGCCAATAGCCGCCGGCGGCAACGTTGCCGCCTGCGGCCGCCCCCCCGGCTGTCGTCAGCTCGCCGGCGGCATGGAACAGACCGACGAAGACCAGCGCCAGTCCTGCCGTCGCCAGCACCGTCGCCGCGACGAACAGCGTCGCATCGTGCAGCGTCGAGAAATCGGGCTGGAAGCGCAAGGCGGCGCTGCGCAATGCCGCGGCAAATGCCGTGTAGACGATCGCCGGCAGTGCCGCGGCGACCAGCAGCAGCGGCCAAGGGGCGTGCTGACCGCGAACCAGCAGGTCGGCGAGCAGGGCCGCCACGAACAGCCACGGGCCGTTGCGCGTCCCGAAGCGCAGCAGCAGCGCGACGCTGAGACCCGGCGCCGGATTCCAGGGCGTGATGGCGAGCGGAGGTGCGACCGGATAGATGTAACTCGCCCAGTCGAGGGCGACGTACCCGGCCAGGTAGCCGGCGATCAGGCCCGCGTATCGCCACCCCGAAAGCCGCTCCTCCGCAAGACGCACGCGGATCAGCCCGGCTTGCCGTCGATGCGCGGCCGCGTCAGGACCGGCCAGTAGCGGATCGCGTAGATCGCGAAGGCCGCCGACCACATGCACGCCGACGCGATGACCGCTTCCCGGTACACCTGCATCGCCACGAGCGGCACGACGACGCGCGTGATCGCGGCGAGGCCGACCAGCGCGTAGGCGGCGACTTCGTGGCGATCGGCCGTCAGCGCTCGCCCGCTGTGCCCGCGCGCCGTCCGTGTCATCATGCCGAGGGTCATCATGCCGATGGCACCGACAGTCAGGGCGTGCGTCGCGACGGGTAGCGGAAGCGTTCCCGCCTCTCCCAGCGCGCGCAGCAGCAGATGCACGGGAATCCACAGGTATCCTGCGTGCAGCACCCAGACAATCGGAACGCGCAGCGTCTGCCAGGGGCGCCAGAGCCAGACACGTGCGCCCTGCACGATGGCGCCCAGTGCCAGGACCGCGATCAATCCCCACGCGGGAAGCTGCAGCAGGTCGGCGACGAGCAGTGCGACGGCGCTCGCCGGCGCGA
Source organism: Pseudomonadota bacterium (assembly GCA_021784125.1). GTDB lineage: Bacteria > Pseudomonadota > Gammaproteobacteria > Burkholderiales > Casimicrobiaceae > VBCG01. The sequence continues at coordinate 4,861 of JAJXTF010000098.1, forward strand.
GCCCTTCGATCACCGCACTGCGCCGCGGCTGCGCGCCGCGAACGCCGTTGGACGTGAACATCGGAATCACGCGCCCGCCCATCACGGTCATGATCAGCAATATGACGTCGAGGGCCGCCTGCACGGCGTAGCGCTCGGGCAGCGCGATGACGCCCTGCCGCGCCAGATGCTCGGTCAGGTCGAGGGCCGCCATCGCGAGCAGCAGGCCGATGAAGACATAGTTGCGTCGGTTGCCGCTCGAAAGCAGCGGCACGCCGAGGCCGAGCGCGAGGGCGACCGGGAACAGAACGTCGACCGCCGCGGCGGCGACGGCCAGCGGCGTGAGGAGCAGAACGCGGCCCGCGACCCACAACGCGGCCAGCGCCATCAGCGCAGCTCCCGCGGGCGTCGGCCTGCCCGTCCAGTTGCGCACTGCGGTGAGCAGGAACCCGGCGATGACCGCCAGCGTGTAGCCGAAGATCATCTCGTGGGCATGCCACATCGGGCCATCGAGGTAAGGATGCGTGAGCCAGCCTGCGTACTGCGCGGCCCAGAGCGCGATCGACAGGGACGCGAAGGCACTGGCGAGGAGATAGAACGGCCGAAAGCCCAGCTGCCACAGCGCCAGGCCGTCGGGCGTCGGCGCGCCGCGGGCGGGCGCGTTCAGATCGAGTGGCGTAGCCATGGCCGTCGTATTCCCGTCACCGGCAGGACCCTGCCGCCGGCGGCCATTGTAGCGCCCGACGACGCGCGGGCCGGTGCCCGCGCGCGCGGCGAAGCTCAGGGTCGACGGACCTGCCGGCGACGCCGGCGCAGCCCGCCGGCGCCGGCCTTCCCCGGCGAGCGCCTCACCAGCCCCAGCCGAAAGGCGACTGGCGACTCGAGACCCTGCCCTCGTCGGTGAAGAACACCGACCCGCTGCCGGTGGCGGGGTAGTAGTAGTACCAGACGGTCCGGCCGTCGAGGGTGAACTTCTTCGACGGCGCCCCAAGCAGCCGGGTGATTTCGCCCTCTTGCATCCCCTTGCCGACCTTCGACCAGGCCGCCCTGAGCATCGCCTCGGGGCTCATGTAGCCGGCGCTCGCGCCGGGCTGGGCCGCTGCGATGGGTGCTGCCTGCGGCAGGGACGCCGCGGGCATCTGGGGCACCGCTGCGGGGGCGGCGGATCTCGCCGGCGCAGCCTGGGGTACGGATTGCGAGGCGGCAGCCGGGAGGACCGGGTGTCCTTCGAGAGCGCTGACGCGACGCTGCAGATCCTGCACCATCGCCTGGAGTGCCTTGACTTCCTGCTGCAGCGTTGCGCCCTCCGGCGCGGCGGCGCGTGCCGCGGGAACGAAGGCGAGCGCCAGAGGAACGAGTGCGACGAGCGGTGTTCGCATGTTGACCTTGCGTGATGACCTGAGAAAACGGGACGGGCAGCGCCCCGAGGCAACCACCCCGGGAAACGGCGCCTTCCGTCCCGCGACTTTCGACTGTCCTGCTATCTCGAAGCAGCGTAGGTTGCCGCCGCCTTGATCTGTTCCGGGCTCATGCTGCGCACGACGTTGGCCATGATCGGCGCGTTGGCCCGAGTCCCGGACTGGAACCCTTGGAGCTGCGCGACCAGGTAATCCGCGTGCTGCCCCGCGAGCCGCGGGAACGCACCCGCCCCTTCGGCATCCTTGCCGTGGCAGGAGGCACAGGCCGGCACGCCCTGCGCCGCGATCCCCTGCGTGTAGATCTTCTGGCCCTCGGCCATCAGCGGCTTGTCACCGATCTCCCCCACCGCCGGTTTCTGTGCCGCGTAGTAGTCGGCCAGGCCCTTGATCGAGGTGTCGGAGAGCTGCGAGGCCATGCCCCACATGTAGGCGCGGGCGTTCGGGTCGCCACGCTCGTGGCTGCGGAAGGCGTCGAGCTGCAGCGTGATGTACGCCGATTGCTGCCCGGCGAGGTTGGGGAACACCGGCGAGATGCTGTGCCCCTGCGGGCCGTGGCAGGCGGAGCACACGCCGGTGGCGAGCGCTTTCGCGCCCTCCTGGTCCTGCGCCAGCGCGGCCGTCGACCCCGCTGCGAGCACGGCGCCCACTGCAAGTGCAATGATCGTTTTCATTGTCGTTCGTCTAGAAGTTGATCCAGCCAAGGAGGTAGAGCGTGTTGTTGTCCTTCGCATTCCTGCCCGCTCCGTCGTAGTTCGTGTCGCCGCCGTTGAACTTGTCGTACATCGTGTACTGCAAGGCGATCTTGGTGTTCTCGTAGGGAACCCAGTCGAGCTCGGCAGTCCAGCCTTTGCTGTCCGGCTTGCTGTTGGCGAAGCCCGTCACCGGATCGCCTTGCGCATAGAGCAAGTCGTCCGAAGACCCCGTCGTCGAGAAGTAGCCGAGGGCGCCGCCGTACTTGCGGTCGTAGTAGTAGCTCGCCCCGATCCTGAGGGTCTTCAGGGTATCCGAGGGGTTGCTCGAGGCGCCTGCGCCGTAGGTTGCGTCGAGGGTCTGCTTCTCGTGGATGTAGGTGGCCGTCACCGACACCAGGTTCTCGTCGCCGATGTACTGGTACTGCGAATCGAGCGCCCAGTCGCTGTACTTGTTGGTCGGACCCGACAGCGGGACGTCGCCTCCCGGGTACAGCTTGGCTTCGACACCATAGGCACCGACCTCCAGGGAGTGGCGGCCCCACTGGTGCTCATAGGCAAGTCGCCAGTAAGGCGCTGCGCCCTTCACCACGTTGGTGCTGGTGCTGTCGATCTGCGCTGCGGCAGGTGCCGAGCGGTAGGCACCGAGCTCGACGTACACCGAGTTGTACAGGTAGCCGTAGGCGCTGACGCCGGCCACGCCCGCGTCCGCGAGCCCGCCGTCGATCATCGTCCCGGCACCCGGTCCCGGCGCGGTTGCGCTGCGCTGGTCGAATGGCGACTGCCAGGCCGAAGTCGTGTTCCACAGGTCCTGCACCGTCGGGTTGTTGTTGAGGCTCAACCCCCACAGGAAATTCTCGTTGGCGAGCCGCGCGTAGCGGATGTCGGTGTTGTCCCAGCCGAAGCTGCCCGAGGTGCCGTCGTAGGTCATCTGGACGAAGGCGCCGAGGTTGGGGGCGATCCGCCCGGCGTAGAACAGGCTCGCCTGCTGCGGGAACAGCACCTGGCCGTTCTTGGCGAAGGCATCGGGCAGCGCGGTGTCGGGTAGCGCTTTCTTCGTGCTGGTGTACGAGGTCTGGAACATGAACGACAGCGGCGGCAGCTGATTGAGCATCAGCGTCTGTTCCTTGCTCGGGGTGATCCCGCTGACCTGCGGCAAGATGTCCACCGTGTAGCCGTTGAGCTTGAAGCGCCGTCCGTAAGGCGTCAGTTCGGGAAACACCGTGTGGCAGGCCTCGCAGGCGAAACCCGTCTGCCGCGCGAAGCTCGGCACCGCCTGTGCGCTGCCCGGCGCGAGCAGCAGTGCCGCGGCTGCCACCGCGAATCCCGCAATCAATGACCTCAACTTGCCTCGCTGCATGAGCGACCCCCTGCGAATGGTTTGAATCGGCCGCACAGCGAACGAGTCTGCCGAACGACACCCTGCGCTTCTTGGTTTCATGGCGTTGCTCCTGGTCTGTCTCGGGCGAGTGTCCGACTCGCCGGTTGTTTGACTACGTGTTTATATTACGCGACCCACTGAGTTAAATTAGGCGTAATGCCGAACGGCCAGTTTGACCAAAATCAATGTGCCTACGATGGAAGGGGCGCCAGTGGGCTTGATTTCCCTCAATGCAACAGTCGCGATCCTTCGGCAGCATCGATCCCATGGACACCCCTCTGCTCGACACCGACCCCGGCACCCTTTCGTTCGACCCGGACCTGGTCCGCAAGTACGACGGCCTCGGTCCCCGCTATACGTCGTATCCGACGGCCGACCGGTTCACCGGGGCTTTCGGGCCGGACGAGCTGCAGCAAGCGCTGCGCGAGCGTCGCGCCGGCGGACCCGATCAGCCCCTGTCGCTGTACGTGCACCTGCCTTTCTGCAACACCATCTGCTTCTACTGCGCGTGCAACAAGGTCATCACCAAGGATCGCAGCCGCTCGGCGAAATACCTCGGCTACCTGGGGCGGGAGATCGATGCGCTGGCGAGGCAGGTGGACCCGTCGTCGCCGGTCAGGCAGCTGCACTGGGGCGGCGGCACCCCGACCTTCCTGTCACCGGACGAGCTGTCGCTGCTGGCGCGGATGCTGCGCGACCATTTCGCGTTCGATCGCGGCGCCGAGTGCTCGATCGAGATCGACCCGCGCAAGGTCGACGCCCAGACGGTGGCGCTGCTCGCCGAGCTGGGCTTCAACCGGATGAGCGTCGGCGTCCAGGATTTCGATCCCGACGTGCAGAAGGCGGTGAACCGCATCCAGGGCGAGGCCGAGACGCTGGCAGTCCTCGACGCGGCCCGCACCCACGGATTCCGCTCGCTCAACGTCGACCTGATCTACGGCCTGCCGCGACAGACGGTCGCCGGCTTCGGGGTGACACTGGACAAGGTGATCGGGGCGGCGCCGGACCGCATCGCTCTCTACAGCTATGCGCACGTGCCGCACCTGTTCAAGCCGCAGCGGCGCATCGCCGTCGACGAATTGCCGGCACCCGAGGCAAAGCTCGGGATCCTCGCGCTCGCGATCGACCGGCTGACCGCGGCGGGGTACGTCCACATCGGCATGGACCATTTCGCGAGGCCCGACGACGAGCTCGCGCTGGCGCAGCGCAAGGGCCAGCTGCACCGCAACTTCCAGGGCTACTCGACGCACGCGGACTGCGACCTGCTCGCGTTCGGCATCTCGGCGATCGGCAAGATCGGGGCGACCTACAGCCAGAACCTGCGCACGCTGGACGAATACTACGAGCGGCTGGACGCAGGGCGGCTGCCGGCTTTCCGCGGCTGGCGCCTGTCGGCCGACGACCTGCTGCGGCGCGATGTCATCCAGGCGCTGATGTGCCACTTCGCCGTGGATTTCGACGCCATCGGGGAAGCCCATGGCATCGCATTCGATCGCTACTTCGCCCGGGAGCTCGAGGCCCTCGCCCCGCTGGCCGACGACGGCCTGGTCGACGTGTCGTCACGGCGCATCGCCGTCACCCCGCGCGGCCGATTGCTGGTGCGCAACGTCGCGATGCTCTTCGATCGCTTCCTGCGCGAAGCGCGCGAGCAGGCCCGCTACTCGCGCGTCATCTGAGGCCGGCACCCGGGCGCCGTCTTTCCGGATGCCGGCATGGACCCGCGTCAGCGCAGGACCAGGACCGGGATGTCGCTGTGGGTCAGGACCTTGTGCGTCTCGCTGCCCAGCAGCACGCCCGACAGGCCGCGACGGCCGTGGGACGCCATGCAGATGAGGTCGCACTTCCTCTTTCTCGCGACGGCGATGATCTGCTTCCAAACGTCGTTGCTCTCGACCAGCACCGATGCGAATGGAACCCCGGCCGCATCGGCCTGCTTCCGGACCGACGCGAAGAGCTTCTCGGCCAGCTCGCGCGACTGGCGGTCGTGCGCTTCCTCCAGCACGTCCTCGGCGGGGCCGTAGGTGCCGTAGGGACTGCCCGAGAATTTCGGATAGACATGCAGCAGCGTGATCTTGGAACCGGTGACCTTGGCGAGGGCGATCGCTTCCTTGACCGCCTTCTGCGACAGCGACGAGCGGTCGCTG
>JAJXTF010000099.1 GCA_021784125.1 Pseudomonadota bacterium
CACAATTACACGCGGCGGGCGCAAAAGTTGGTCCGAGGCGGTTAGGGCGCAGGTTCGATCTCGAACAGCTGATCGAATCCCGAATAGACGAAGACGTCCTTGATGTGGGGCTTGAGACCCGCCAGCCGCAGCCCGCCTGCCCCGCCGAGAAGGCGCTTCTGGGTCTTGAGAAGGACGCCGAGGCCCGCGCTGGAGATGTACTCCAGCTGCGTGCAATCGAGCGTCACGGTCCCCTGTATGCCGTCGAGGAAAGACTGGGCGGCCGGCGCCTGTGCCGCGTCGAGCCGCCCTGCAATCACGACCGCACCATCCTGGCCATAGTCAATCGCCAACATCGATTCCCCCTTTGAGCGCCGCCCGGCGCGAGGCCGAGCCCGCGACCGTCAACCGCAGCCGGGTCAGGCTGCGGCGCTGCGCGTTGTTGTACTCGTATTCGACCGAATCCACCATCTGCCGGATCAGGTGCAGGCCCAACCCCCCGGGCTTGCGCTCCTCGATCGGGGCGTGGATGTCCACCTGCGGCGAACGCGTGATGTCGAACGGCTCGACGTCGCGGTCGAGCAGCGTCACTTCGACGCCGCCGTCGATCGCGGCGATGCCGACCTCCACCGCTGCATCGCTGCCGACCGCGTATTTCACCATGTTCGTGAACAACTCTTCCACCGCCAGATCGACGGTCGGGAGCAGGACGGCGTCGATGCCCAGGCGCGCGAAGGATTCCGCGGTGAATGCCACCAGCGCCGGAATCGCGTCGAAGCTGCGCTCGAACTTGCCCTGCGCGAATGGCCTCGACTCGCGTTTCACCAGCACCGCAGTCATGTCGTCCTCCTGGACCGCGCCTTGCGCGAACGCCTCGACCGACTGCATCAGCAGGGCCACGACCTCGGCCATCGGCTTCGTGCCGTGGGCCGCCACGACCTCCCGCACGCGCCGCTCGCCGAACTGCTCCCCCCGGCTGCTCTCGTACTCGAAGATCCCGTCGGAGACGACGACGAGGATGTCGCCGGGCTGCATGTCCAACGCGACTGCAGGGCGCAGCGACGACAATGGCATCGCGCCCATCGGGAAGCTGGTCGGCTTGTGACTGGTCCAGGTCCCGGTCGCAGCCTGGTAGTGGAGGATCGGACCCTGGCCCCCGCTGTGGAAGCGCAGCTGGTGGGTCGCCGGATCGAGCAGTCCGATGAACGCCGTGATGAAGCGGTCGTCGGGGAGCGTTTCGGCCAGCCGGTTGTTGACCTGGATGAATGCGGTATCGAGGTCCGCCCCCAGGCGGAAAGCCATCCGCAGCATCGCCTGCATCTGGGTGACCGAAAGGGCGGGCGCGATGCCGTGCCCGGTCGCATCCCCCATCATCACCAGCAACCGGCCATCCTGCATCGCGACGTCGTAGGTGTCGCCGCCGGTGAGGTCGGCGGGCCTGAACGCGGCGCATACGTCATAGGACGCGACGGCAGGCATGGCGGTCGGCAGCGTGCTCATCTGCACGTCGCGAGCCATCTCCAGCCCGTGGCGCATCTTCTCGCCTTCGATCAGACCGTCGATCATCCGCACGCGCTGGAGGGCAACCGCGCACTGTGCCGCCAGCGCCGTCGCCAGCGCCTCGTCGTAGGCATCGAAGACGCCGTCGGCCTTGTTCAGCACCTGCATCACCCCGACCAGGACATCCTTGTGGTCGACCAGCGGCAGCGTCAGCATGCAGCGTGTCCGGTAGCCGGAGGCCTTGTCGACACCCGGGTCGAAGCGCGAGTCCGAATAGCAGTCGGGAACGTTGATGATCTGCCGGGACTTGGCGCAGGCACCGACCAGTCCGGTGCCGGACCGGATCCGCACCGGCCGCAGGCCCGTGGCGACTTCGAGCACGAGCTCGTCGGCGGCCGCATCGTAGAGCCAGACCGAGCCGCGCTCGGCCCGGAGCACCTGCTTGGCGGCATTGACGACTTCGCCGAGCATCGTCGTCAGGTCGAACGGCGCCGCCAGCGCCCGGGTCACGCCCAGGATCGCCTCCAGGTCGCGCACCGAAAGCGAGCGCTGCGGCGCCTGCGTGCTCATCGGGTCACCATGGGTGCGACGAACGCCGACATCTGCCTCCCGGACGGCCCTCAGGCCTCATGCCGGTGCAATGTAGCAGAGGAAGGGCCCGCGGGTGCGGGCGAAAGGTACTGGCGGAGACGCAGGGATTCGAACCCTGGATACAGGTTTTAGCCCGTATGCTCCCTTAGCAGGGGAGTGCCTTCGACCACTCGGCCACGTCTCCGGTGTTGCTGTTGCCGCCTGCGCCGAGCGCGGCGGTCGCCTAACGTGCCATTGTACCGGGGCCGCTCGTCACCAGTCCATCGCGGCGGGGCCGGCCCGGGCTATGCGGTCGGGCCGAGCGCGCCCTTGTCCAGCTCGAATGCCTTGTGCAGCACGCGCACGGCAAGCTCGAGGTACTTCTCGTCGATGACGACGGCGATCTTGATCTCGGAGGTCGAGATCATCTGGATGTTGATGCCCTCGTCGGCGAGCGTCTTGAACATCCTGGAAGCGAGCCCGACGTGCGAACGCATGCCGATCCCGACCACGGAAACCTTGGCGATCCGGTTGTCGCCGATGATCTCGCGCGCCTCGAAGGACGTGCCGCGCTGGGATTCGAGCACGCCCATCGCCTTCTGGTACTCGTTGCGATTGACGGTGAACGAGAAATCGGTGTGCCCCGACGCGCCTATGTTCTGCACGATCATGTCGACGTCGATGTTCGCCGCGGCAATCGGCCCGAGGATCGCGTATGCGATGCCGGGGCGGTCGGGGACGCCCATCACCGAGACCTTCGCCTCGTCGCGATTGAACGCGATCCCTGAAATGATCGCCTGTTCCATGGCCTCGTCTTCCTCGTAAGTGATCAGCGTTCCCGGCGACGGCGAATCGACGTCCTCGAACGACGACAGCACGCGCAGCGGCACCATGTACTTGCCCGCGAATTCGACCGAGCGGATCTGCAGCACCTTCGAGCCCTGGCTCGCGAGCTCGAGCATTTCCTCGAAGGTGATCCTGTCGAGCCTGCGGGCCTCGGGAACGATGCGCGGATCGGTCGTGTAGACGCCGTCGACGTCGGTGTAGATCTGGCATTCGTCGGCCTTCAGCGCCGCGGCGAGCGCCACGCCCGAGGTGTCGGATCCGCCGCGGCCCAGCGTCGTGATGTTCCCGTGCCGGTCGACGCCCTGGAAGCCGGCGACGACGACGATCGTCCCGTCGGCCAGATCCTTGCGCATCCGCTGGTCGTCGATCTCGACGATGCGCGCCTTGGTGAATGCGCTGTCGGTCAGGATCCGCAGCTGCGCGCCGGTGTAGCTGCGCGCTTTCAGGCCGAGGCCGTGCAGCGCGATCGCGAGCAGGCCGATGGTCACCTGCTCGCCCGTCGCCGCGACGACGTCGAGCTCACGCGGATCGGGATTCTCCGTGATCTCCCTGGCGAGGCCGAGCAGGCGGTTGGTCTCGCCGGACATCGCCGACACGACGACGACGAGCTGGTGCCCCTCGCGGTGGAAGCGCGCGACGCGCTTCGCGACGTTGCGGATCCGCTCGGTCGAGCCGACCGACGTGCCGCCGTATTTCTGTACGATCAGGGCCATGTTGGCGTTTCGGTCATGGCCGCGCGGGCGACCGGGCAGCAGCCGGTGGCATCACGCGCCGAGCGTGCGAAACACGAGCGTCGCGTTGGTCCCGCCGAAGCCGAACGAGTTCGACAGCGCGGCGCGGATCTGCATCGGCCGCGCCTTCTGCGGGACGAAATCGAGATCGCACCGCGGATCGAGGTTGACGAGGTTCGCCGTCGGCGGGGCGATCTGGTCGCGCAGCGCCAGCACGGTGAACACCGCCTCGATGCCCGCAGCCGCACCGAGCAGGTGGCCGGTCATCGACTTGGTCGACGACACCGCGAGCTTCGCCGCATGCTCGCCGAATGCGCGCTTCACGGCAATGCACTCGGCGATGTCCCCGAGCGGCGTCGACGTACCGTGCGCGTTGACGTAATCGATGGCCGCCGGCGCCATGCCCGCGTTGCGCAGCGCGTTGCGCATGCTGCGGAACGCGCCGTCGCCGTCCTCGGGGGGCGCCGTGATGTGGTGCGCGTCCGCGCTCATCCCGTAGCCGGACAGCTCGCAGTAGATCCTCGCGCCGCGGGCTTTCGCGTGCTCCAGCTCCTCGAGCACGAGAATGCCGGCCCCCTCGCCCAGCACGAAGCCGTCGCGATCGACGTCCCAGGGCCTGCTCGCGCCCGCCGGATCGTCGTTGCGCGTCGACAGCGCGCGCGCCGCGCAGAAGCCGCCCACGCCCAGCGGCGAGACGGTGGATTCCGACCCGCCCGCCACCATGACGTCGGCGTCGCCGTACTCGATCAGCCGCGCTGCCTCGCCCATGCTGTGATTGCCCGTCGAGCACGCGCTGACGGTCGCGATGTTCGGCCCGCGATAGCCGTAGTGGATCGAGACCAGCCCGGAAATCATGTTGATGATCGATCCGGGAACGAAGAACGGCGACACCTTGCGCAGCCCGCCCTGCATGAAGGCGCGCTGCGTCTCCTCGATCATCGGCAGGCCGCCGATTCCCGAGCCGACCGCGACGCCGCAGCGCTCCTTGTCGCCTGCAAAACCCTCGAGGCCCGCGTCCTTGATCGCTTCCATCGTGGCGACCAGGCCGTAGTGGATGAACGTGTCGTAGCGCCGGGCTTCCTTGGCGGAAAGCCAGCGCGACACGTCGAAATCCTTCACTTCCCCGGCGATCTGCGACGGAAAACCTGTCGTGTCGAAACGCGTGATGCGCCCGATCCCGGAACGTCCGGCGACAATGCTCTCCCAGGCCGCCGCGACCCCGATGCCGACCGGGGACACGATGCCCAGGCCGGTGACGACGACTCGACGGCGAGACATGGCGTTGCTCGTTATCAATGGGGACGGTGCGGAAGCGGCACGCGGGCGGACCCGCTGCCATCGCCGAGGCCCCGACTGCGGGCCGCGGACGCGGCCCGCCGCCCGGCGTTATTTCTTGACGTGGCTGCTGACGTAGTCGATCGCCTGCTGCACGGTGGTGATCTTCTCGGCCTCCTCGTCGGGAATCTCGGTCTCGAACTCCTCCTCGAGCGCCATCACGAGCTCGACCGTGTCGAGCGAATCCGCACCGAGGTCATCGACGAATGACGATTCGTTCTTGATCTCCGCTTCGTTGACACCCAGTTGCTCGGCGACGATCTTCTTGACGCGCTGTTCGACGTTTTCCATGCATCTCCTCCCCGTTATTGGGGTCAAGGAATCAAACCGGTGGATTTTACCGCAAGACCTGCCGAGGCAGGAACCTTCAGGGCATCAACATGCCCCCGTTCACGTGCAGCGTGGTGCCGGTGATGTAGGCCGCGCGCGGACTCGCCAGGAAAGCGACTGCATTGGCGATGTCCTCGGGCGCGCCGAGGCGGTTCAGTGGAATGCGCGCGAGCAGCGCATCGCGCTGCGCCGGCTGCAGCACCCGTGTCAGGTCGGTGTCGACGAAACCCGGGGCGACGCAGTTGACCGTGATGTTGCGGCTGCCGACCTCGAGCGCCAGCGATTTGGTGAAGCCGACCAGTGCCGCCTTGGCCGCGGAGTAGTTCGTCTGGCCGGGATTGCCGGAGGCCCCGACCACCGACCCGATCTGGATGATGCGTCCGCGCCGCGCCTTCATCATGCCGCGCAGCACCGCCTTGGCCAGCCGGTACGCGGGCTTCAGGTTGGTATCCATGATCGTGTCCCACTCCTCGTCCTTCATGCGCAGCAGCAGGTTGTCGCGCGTGATGCCCGCGTTGTTGACCAGGATCGTGACCGGACCCAGCCGCGTCTCGACGTCGTGCAGGACGCGCTCGGTCGCGGCGGCGTCGGTCACGTCGAGCCGCAGGCCGAGTCCGGGGATGCCGGCCTCGGCGAGGTACGCGCCGATCGCCTGCGCACCTTCGTCGGTGGTCGCCGTCCCGGCGACCGTCGCGCCGGCGCGCCCTAGTGCCAGCGCGATGGCGCGACCGATGCCCCGCGTCGCCCCGGTCACCAGGGCGATCTCCCCCTGCAATTCAGCCGTTTCCATCGTGGTTTCCCCGCCGTCGCTCATCCCGACGCCAGTGCGGTGCGCAACTCGGCGATCGCCGCGCTGTCGATCAGTGCGTATGCCGCCAGGCGCTCGTCGATGCGTCGCGTCAAGCCGGTCAGAACCTTGCCCGGACCACATTCGACGACCCGGGTCACGCCCCGCGCGGCGAGCGCCTCGATCGTCTGCGTCCAGCGTACCGGACTTGCCGCCTGCCGCGCCAGCGCGGCGCGTATCGCGTCGGGCTCCGGGTGGACCTCGACGTCGACATTGTGCAGCACGGGAATCGAGGGCGTGACGACCGCGACCTCGGCGAGCCTCGCCGCGAGCTTCGCCGCGGCCGGCGCGAGCAGCGAGCTGTGAAAGGGCGCCGACACCGGCAGCAGGAGCCCGCGCTTGGCGCCGCGCGCCTTGGCCGCGGAGATCGCACGCTCGACCGCGGCCTTGTTGCCGGCGATGACGAGTTGCCCGGGCGCGTTGAAATTGACCGGCTCCACGACCTCGCCCTGCGCGGCTTCGCGACAGGCCTCGATCACCGCCGCATCGTCGGCGCCCATGATCGCCGCCATCGCCCCGTCGCCCGGCGCCACCGCGTCCTGCATCGCCTCGGCGCGAAACCGCACCAGCGGCACCGCATCGCGGAATGCGAGCGCGCCCGCGGCGACCAGTGCCGTGTACTCGCCCAGGCTGTGACCGGCGACGAAGGCCGGCGCAGCGCCGCCCGCGGCGAGCCAGGCGCGCCATACAGCGACGCCTGCGGTCAGCATCACCGGCTGGGTGTTGCGCGTCAGGTTGAGCGCCTCGGCGGGCCCGTCCCTGACCAGCGCCCACAGGTCGTCGCCCAGGGCCGTGGAAGCTTCGTCGAAGGTCGCGCGCACTTCGGGAAGGTCGGCGTAGGCTTCCATCATGCCGATCTGCTGCGAGCCCTGTCCGGGGAATACGAAGGCGAGGGTCATCGGGAATGCCGGGTCGGAGTGATTGTCGGGACGATCGGGCGCATCACCAGCGCAGGAGCACCGATCCCCAGGTGAAGCCGCCGCCTACGGCCAGCAGCATCAGGTGCTGGCCGCTGCGGATGCGGCCGTCGCGCACGGCGACGTCGAGCGCCAGCGGTATCGACGCCGCCGACGTGTTCGCATGGGCGTCGACCGTCGAGACGACCCTCTCCGCGGGCAGGCCCAGCTTCTTCGCCGTCGCGTCCATGATGCGCAGGTTCGCCTGGTGGGGAATCAGCCAGTCGATGTCGGTCGCGGTCATCCGGTTCGCCGACAGCGCCTCGTTCGCGACCTCGGCGAGCACGCGCACGGCGAACTTGAACACGCCCTGCCCGTCCATGTGCACGAATGGCGTGCCGGCGACACTTCCGTTCCTCACCTGCCCGGGGACGCACAGGATGCCGCTGTAGTGCCCGTCGGCGTGCAGGTGCGTAGACAGAATGCCGGGGTCGGGCGACGGAACCAGCACGACGGCGCCGGCGCCGTCGCCGAACAGCACGCAGGTGCCGCGATCGCTCCAGTCGAGGATACGCGAGTAGATCTCGGCGCCGACGACCAGCGCGTTGCGCACGGCGCCGCTCGCGACCATCTTGTCGGCGACCGCCAGCGCATAGACGAATCCCGAGCACACCGCCTGCACGTCGAAGGCGGGACCGCCGCGCGCGCCGAGCTTGGCCTGCAGCAGGCAGGACGTCGACGGGAAGATCATGTCCGGGGTGGTCGTCGCGACGATGATCAGGTCGACGTCGGCCGGCGCGATCGAGGCCGCGGCGAGCGCCTCGCGCGCGGCGGCGAGCGCGAGGTCGGAGGTCTGTTCGCCCTCGGCGGCGATGTGCCGCTGCGCGATGCCGGTGCGCGTGCGGATCCATTCGTCGCTGGTGGCGACGCGCTGCGCGATCTCGTCGTTCGTGACGACGCGCGCAGGCAGGTAGCGGCCGGTGCCCGCGATTCGGCTATGCATTGGCGGCGGCGGGACCGGAAGGACCCGCGGCTGTGGGGACGCGGACGGCGTCCGCGGCATCGCCCGGGATGCCGTGCATGCCTGCAATGCGCTGGGCGATCCGGTCGAGCACGCCGTGCTCGACTTCGGCATGGGCGCGCTTCAGCGCATGGACGAAAGCCAACCTGTCCGCGCCGCCGTGGCTCTTGACGACGACGCCTTTCAGCCCGACCAGCGTGGCGCCGTTGTAGCGACGCGGATCGATACGCCGCTTGAATGCCTTGAGCACAGGATAGACGAGAAGCGCCGCCATCCGCGTCAGCGGATTGCGCGTGAACTCCGATTTCAGGAACGCATAGAGCATCTGCGCGAGACCTTCCGACGTCTTGAGGGCGACATTGCCGACGAAGCCGTCGCAGACGACGACGTCGGTGGTTCCCTTGTAGATGTCGTCACCTTCGACGTTGCCGTAGAAGTTGAGACCCGAAGCCTTCAGGAGCTCCGCGGCGTCCTTCACGACGTCGTTGCCCTTGATGTCTTCCTCGCCGATGTTGAGCAGCCCCACCGTCGGACGCTCGATGCCTTCGATCGCCGTCACCAGCGCGCTGCCCATCGCCGCGAACTGCAGGAGCTGCTCCGCCGTGCAGTTGACGTTGGCGCCCAGATCGAGCACCAGCGTCTGGCCGGACCAGGTCGGCAGCTGCGATGCGATCGCCGGCCGGTCGATGCCCGGCAGCGTCTTCAGCACGAAGCGGGCGATCGCCATCAGCGCGCCGGTGTTGCCGGCCGACACGCAGGCATTCGCGACGCCTTCCTTGACGAGATTGATCGCCACGCGCATCGACGAGTCCTTCTTGTGTCGCAAGGCGTCGGCGGGGGGCTCGTCCATGTCGACGACCTCGGTGGCCGGATGCACGGTGATGCGCGCGCGCAAGGCGGGCTGCGCACTCGCCAGCGCGGCCTCGAGCGGGGCCCGCTGCCCGACGAGGATCACCCTCGCGTCGGGCGCCGCCGCGAGGAAATCGAGGCAGGCAGGGACCGTGACCGAGGGGCCATGATCGCCCCCCATCGCGTCGACGGCTACGGTGACGGACATCGGGCTCGTGGATTCAGGCGCCGCCCGCGGCGCCAGGATCACTCGTCGGCCTTGGTCTTGACGACCTTCTTGCCGCGGTAGTAGCCACTCGGGCTGATGTGGTGACGCAGATGCACCTCGCCGCTCACCGGCTCGACGGCCAGCGGCGGGTTGCCGAGGAAATCGTGGGCGCGATGCATGCCGCGCTTCGACGGTGACTTCTTGTTCTGCTGGACTGCCATCATGCTCTCCTGTTTGTCACATCACTTTCGGCGGGTGCAGCACAGGCGTCGTCGGGATGCCGCGGCGCGAAAGGCAGCGCCAGGACCAACTCGTCCTCGACCAGCCCCAGCGGGTCGATCGGTGACGTCGCGAGGACCACCTCGGAACCGCTTTCGGCATCGAGCGCCACCAACTCGTCCTCGCTGTGCGCGAGGAGCAATTCGGTTCGCTGCGCGACCGGCCATTCGAAATCGGCAAGGCAACGCTGGCAATTCACCGACACTGCACCCGAAAGCTCCACGTTCAGCGCGGGCCTGCCCATCGCGTCGTTGGTGCCGACGATTCGCCAGTCGATTTGCGACGGGCCCGCGCCGAGCAGATCCTCGACCCGGGACAGCCGGTGGGCATCGACCGTGCCTTCGACGACCCCACGATCGCGCACCAGCCCGAAAGCATCCAGGCGGGACCTCGGGTTGGCCGGGACCTCGGCCGAGCGCGAAACCATGGCGTATGTACCCTGCGCCCGCGCGCCCCACGCGAAAACTCACCCCGGGGCCGCCGACGAAAAACGTAAAATCATACCGTCAATCGACGGTTCTGTCAAAAATGCGAGAAAAAACAACGGCAAGCGGCACGCGCCCCCTGGTGCTGGCCTCCGGATCGCCCTACCGCCGGGCCCTGCTGGAGCGCCTGGGCCAGCCGTTCGAGGTCGCGGCCGCCGACATCGACGAGAAGGCGCTCCCGGGCGAGGCCCCGGCCGTGACCGCATGCCGGCTGGCGATCGCCAAGGCACGGACGGTGGCGGCGCGCTATCCGGACGCGCTGGTCATCGGCTCCGACCAGGTCGCGGACGCCGACGGCGTGGCGCTCAGCAAGCCGGGCAGCCACGCCGCGGCGGTCGCGCAGCTGACGATGCTCGCGGGGCGCCGGATCGTCTTTCACACGGCGCTGGCGCTGGTCGATGCGGCGAGCAAGCGTTGCCAGCTGCGGCAGGTCGACGTGGCGAGCACGTTCCGCAGGCTCTCCCCGGAGGCGATCGAAAGCTACCTCCGGCGCGAACGGCCTTACGACTGCGCCGGGGCCGTCAAGTCGGAGGCGCTGGGCATCGCGCTGTTCCAGCGCATCGAAAGCGACGAT
>JAJXTF010000100.1 GCA_021784125.1 Pseudomonadota bacterium
CTTCGGCGCAAGGGGAGGATTACGTCGGGATCGGAGATATTCGCATGTTGCGCTGCATCATCCGCGCCCGATTCCGGATGGGCGTTGGCGGGTGCGCTAGCTAGTGGGGGGCGATCAGCGCTTCGATTTCCCCGAAGGTGCGCGCGATGTCGTGCACCGGCTGCGGCGGAAGGCCCAGGCGTCGTCCGATCCGCGTGAGCGAAATGATTCCGCAAATGGTCTGTGGTCCGGGTGTTGCGCCGTCGGCCATTTCGGCCACCAGGGCGTGCTGCCGCCCTGCGGTCCTGAGGGTGGCGACGATGTCGCCGACGCGGGCGCGCATCACGTCGCGCAGGTCGAGGACTTCCACGCGGTCCGCGGGCGTCATGATGTCCCGGACGCTCACCTCGTCATAGCGAACTCCGCGCGCCTGGGCGAACTGGATCGGACGCTCGCCGAGGGTGTCGGTGGCGGTCACGATGCCGACCATTTCACGGGCGCCGTCGATCACGAAAAGGGCGCGAACGCTCCGGGCGATCATCACCCGGTTCGCCTCGGCGATCGAAGCACCGCGGTCGACGGTCAGGGCCGGGACGCGACGCAGGTCGGTCATCACCTCGATTGCCGGCGAATCCGGCCGCAGCGGCGCGCTCGCCCCCGGCAGCGGCAGCCGGTAGGTCTCGTCGGCGCCCATCCGCGCGTTGCGCAACGGGGCGAAATCCCCCGTCAGCGGCGGGAGCGCAGGCCGGTCATGCGCCGCAGCGGGCTCGTGACTCGCCTGGAAAAACATCAGTTGCAGGAAGTGGTCCCTTTGGCCCGGATCCTCGGCGTTCGGATCCTTCGGATTCGCATGCTGCGCAACCGCGCCGGACGACTGCCCGACGTCAGGGGTCGCAGCTGCGCTGCGGCGAGCGAAAGGCTTCATGTTCATGGCCACCTCGGTCGAAGGGGGACAGGCGCGTGCCTGCCGACTCGAGTTTAGACCGAAGCCGCGGGGATTGTTCCCCTCGGGCTCCCCTCAGCCGCGATCGGCCGGGCCCGGGAGCGCGCCGCGCAGTGCCAGCTCGCGGGCGAGCCCGGCAATTGATGATCACCCAGCAATCAACGAATTCTTCGTGAGCGGGGGTCAACGGCGGGCGCCATCTCGGATAGGATTCGATCAACGCCGTGATGGACGCCGGCTCAGGCATTGCGGGGGTCCGGGGCTCTGGCTCTGCGCCGATTGGCCAACGCGTCGTCCCAGACAGGGGCTACCATGGATGGCGGTGGCGTCGAATCATCGCATATCGACCGAAGGGGGAGTCTCATGCGTATTCTGACACTTGCAGCGAGTTTTGCCGGCATGGCCATTGCGGCGCCCGTCCTCGCCGCCCCGGTGCTGATGTCGGGCGACTGGGGCAAGGACGCCTGCGCCGCCTGGAACGAGGATCCGGTGCTCACCGGCAAGCTCGTCGACAGCGGCTGGATGAAGAACGACAAGGGGCGCGGCTTCAAGGTGATGCAGGTCTACCGCTCGGATTGCGGCGACACGCCGACCGCTGAGATGCGGATATCGCTGAAGGACGGCAAGGCGATGTGCGTCTATGGCGGCGCGCCCGAGACGGCGGCCCTCGATTCCGGGGCCGACTACGTGATGAAGGCGACGACTGCGCGCTGGATCGAGATGGGCAAGGGCGAGTACGGCCCGATGGCCGCGATGATGTTCGGGCGCCTCGGTTTCGAAGGGCCGAAGCTGGAAGCGATGGGCAACATGGGCCCGTTCACGAACTTCCTGTTGCTGGTCGGGAAGGTGCAAAGCGACAGCGGCTCCTGTCCGGCGAAGTGACGTAGCGCTGCGCCCGGGGTCGCAAGCATCGCCGTTGCGGCCCCGGGACCGTGACCGCTGTCGGCGCCGTTTACAGCCCAGACGCATCGGCAGGGCCAAGTCGTTGATTGGAAGCGTTTGTACGCGATTTGCTTCCCGGCCTTCCCGGTGAGGCTGCCGCATCAACAACAACCAACAAGAGGACAGAATGAAAAGCAGGCAATTGCAACGATGCTGCTGGCGCTCGCACCGTGGGCGAGCAGCGCTTTCGCGGCGCTGGGCTGCGCCGATGTCGAGAAGCTCCTGACGGAGAAGGCGACGGGCGTCGTGTGCTTTCACAGCGACGACCTGCGGACGAACAATGCGGTGACGACGCCCGCGGACAATTCGATCACGACCTTCGCCGACGGGACGACGCTGCCCGGATTGGCGTTGGCCGGCATCCCCGGCTGGGGGTCGTTCTCCCCGACCAAGGACCGTGGCGTCATTTCCAACGTGCCGACGCCTACGTCCACCCCGGTTCCGGGCCTGCAGGTCGAAGGCTGGTTCGCCGACGATCCCGCGGGACAGGCGCGGTTCGTCCTTCGTTTCCCCGATGGCTGGAACGGCAAGCTGGTCGTCGCCGGGTCCTCCGGCACGTGAGCGAGTACAACGGCGACTGGGCGTGGAGCGACTACGTGCTACCCGAGGGCTACGCCTATGCGTCGCAGAACAAGGGTGTGCTCAATTTCTACATCGCGTCGTTCGGCCCGCTCACGCCGCCGGCGACCGATCCGTTGGCATGTCGCGTGAATCCCCCCGGGGGCGCGCTGTCGGGCTTTTGGGTGCACTTCTACGACAACGACCCGCAGAAACCCTTCACGCAGTGGACGCAGTACATGCTGGAGACCGCAAGCCTCGCCAAACAGGCAGCGAAGGCGGCGTACCACCACTTCCCGATGCGCACCTATGCGGTCGGCACCTCGAACGGCGGCTACCAGGTGCGCCGGGCGATGGAGGAGGCGCCGGATCTGTTCGACGGCGGCGTCGACTGGGAAGGAACCTACATCAACCCGACCGAGAACATCCTGGTCGACCTGCCACCGGCGATCAGGAATTTCCCGGATTACGCCGCATCCAACTACGATCCGGACAGCGCGGCCGCGCAGGCCATCGTGGCGGCCGGATATCCGCCGGACATCGTGCATCGCGATGTCGGCGGCAACGTGACCGGGTCGCTGTGGAAGAACTACTACACCGAGTTCTGGGAGGTGACCGCCTGCCAGTGGCAGGAGCGCTTCGATCCGTCGTACGCGACCTACACCTCGGGGCTCGGCAACTATGACTACCTGTCGCGCCTCGATGGCGCTGTCTACCGCAGCGTCGCGGCCGTCACGACGACGGGCAAGATCAAGAAGCCCCTCATCACCGTCGCCGGCACCATGGATGCGCTGCTGCCGATCAAGCGCCAGGCGCGGGCCTACGAAGCGGCGGTCAATGCCTCGCGCAAGGGCAACGACGAGCACCGCAGACCGCAGTACCGCCTGTACGAGGTGCAGAACGGCAACCACATCGAGGGCTACGCGAAGATCTTCTCCGAATTGCGCCTGATCCAGCCTTACGCGCAGCGGGCCTTCGACCTGCTCGTCTCGCACGTCGAAGCGAGGACGCCGCTGCCGCCCAGCCAGTGCATCGCGAAGGACGGGACGATCGTGCAGAACCCGTCGGAGCCGGGTCATTGCGTGAACCTGTACGAGCCCTGACCGGTTCCAGTTGAGCTCGCAGCCGCGGCCGGCAGACGCTCAGAACGTCGTGCGGATGCCGGCGGTGATGCCCGTGGGCAGGACGGAGACGAAGAAGGGCTGGTCGCGCGTGGTCGCGTAGTAGCCGAACGCGGTGCCGAGCGCCCACCCGGCGAGCACGTCCGACTGCCAGTGGCCGTGCGTCTTCATCCGGGCGATGCCGTCGTAGAGCGGCAGCGCCTCGAGCGCCCAGACCCACGGATGATCGGCGTGGTAGTCGACGATGATCGGTGTGACGAAGCTTGCCTGCAGCGTGACCTCGCCGCTGGGAAAGCTCTGGCAGCAGCGGCCCTTGAACCATGCGTTCGGGTTGTCGGTCTGGCTCGGGCGCTCGCGGCCGAATGCGTATTTCGCAACCTGCGCCGTGATGCTGCTTGCGACCGAGGCGTCGATGGTCTGCCACAGCGTGCGTCCGAGGCGGTCGTCGGCCCCCAGCCACAGTGCGCCGCCGAGTTCGGCCGCGATGACGCCGATCTCCAGCGCCTGCTGGCTGTGGCGCGCCCAGATTCTCGAGTCGTCGTAGGCGATCCGGTGATCTATTCCGAAAGGACCGCTCCCGGCCGTGGCATTCGATCCGCCGAGCGCGAGCCCGGCGCCGAGCAGCCAAGCCGCAATGTGACCAACCCGGAGCCTGCGCATCGTTCGTTCCTCCGCGACCGAGGGAAAACTCTAGTCTGAAGGTGCCTGCGGCGCAACGTTGCGCGCCGCGGTGTACGCTTCCGCCATGGGCAGGCCGACGACCCGCGCGCAGGACACCGACACAGACGGCCGCGACGGCCACGGTGGATTGCGGCGGACCCTGGGCCGCGCCTGCGCCGGCATCATCGGCGTGGCTCTTGCCGGCGCGTGCCTGCTGTGCGCGGACCCGGCGCGGGCCGCGGCGCCCCTTCGCGTCCCGACGACGCCCATCGAGCACCTGATCGTCATCGTTGGCGAGAACCTGAGCTTCGACAACCTGTTCGCGACCTTCGAACCGGCGCCGGGCGAATCGGTCGCGAACCTGCTGTCGCGCGGCATCGTCGATCGCGAGGGCAACCCGGGACCGAACTTCGCCGCAGCGGCACAGCGCATCGCCGGCGGCAGCGGGCGTTACGCGGTCACGCCGGTGGTCCGCGGTGCCTACGCGACGCTGCCGCGACCGGGCACGACTTACGCGACGGGCCTGCCCCGCAACGAGCCGGACCTGCGCTTCCCGGACGACCTCCCGAACGGGCCGTTCCGCATCACCCGTTACGTTCCCTACACGGCACCGGTCGGCGATCCGGTGCACCGGTTCTTCCAGATGTGGCAGCAGCACGACGCCGGCCGGCACGACCTGTTCACCTGGGTCGGGGCGACATCGGGCTTCGGTGCGCGCGTTCGCGGCGACCCGGCGTCGGGTACCGACCAGGGCGGCGTCGCGATGGGTTTCTACGGCATGGCGAGCGGCGACGCGCCGTACTTGCGCGATCTTGCGCGCAGCTTCGCCCTGGCCGACAACTATCACCAGCCGATCATGGGCGGGACCGGCGCGAACTACCTGGCGCTGGCGACGGGCGACGTCGGGGTGTACCTGAAGGACGGGAGGCCCGCCGTGCCCGCGCCGGGCCAGATCGAGGATCCGGATCCGCTTCCGGGCACCGACAACTGGTACCGGAAGACCGGCGCGTACGTCGGGTGCGCCGACCCGGCACAGCCCGGCGTCAAGGCGATCGACGATTTCCTTGCGAGCGTGCCCTACAAGGCCTGGAACGCAGGCAACTGCGCACCGGGCGCGTACTACCTGATCAACAACCGCAGCCCCGGCTACCTCCACGACGGGACGCTGCGGCCGCGGGCATCGGGAGGCCGTGCGCTGTCGCCGCAGACGGCGCCGAACATCGGCACGCTGCTGGCGGCGGCGGGCGTCTCCTGGAAGTGGTACAGCGGCGGGAGGACGCCGACCGGCATCGACGCCCGCCGCTACTGCTCGATCTGCGATCCGCTCGTGCACTCGACGGCGATCATGACCAGCGACCTGCGACGCAACCTGCAGGGTCTCGACGCGATGTACGCGGACATCGGCGACGCGAAGCGCTTTCCCGCGGTGTCGTTCGTCGTGCCGCCCAACCAGGAATCGGGACATCCCGCCTATTCGACGGTCGCCGCGTTCGAGCGATTCGTCGCGGATGTCGTCGGGCGCGTGCAGGCCAACCCGGCGCTGTGGTCGAAGACCGCGATCCTGATCACCACCGACGAGAGCGGCGGCTACTACGACAGCGGATACGTCCAGGTCCTCGATTTCTTCGGCGACGGGACGCGCATCCCGCTGATCGCGGTGTCACCGTATGCGCGAAGGGGCCACGTCGACCACGGCTACTACGATCACGCGTCGATCCTGAAATTCATCGAGCGCAACTGGCGGCTCGCGCCGCTGTCGCCGCGCAGCCGCGACAACCTGCCGAACCCGGTGATGGGTGGCGCCGATCCCTACGTGCCGGAGAACCGCCCGGCGATCGGCGACCTGATGGGGCTGTTCGCGTTCTGACGGCCGCGCGTGCTCAGCGTCCCTGCTCGACGTGTTCCCACGCCGACTTGCCCTTGTGGTGCAGCCTGAAATAGTGATCGCGCAGCGTCGCCAGCTCGTTGGCGACATTGAGGGGGAACCCCTGCCGGCCACCGCGCTTGTCCATCATCAGCTCGTCGAGCAGGCGTTCGCAGCGAACGGGATCGTTCCACAGCTCGCAGAGGCGGTTGGCGAGCCGCGCATAGCGCAATGCGAGCTGCGCGGGCCGCGATGCTTCGGGCAGCTCCGCCATCCACGCGGCCGTCGCGGCGCTCAAGGCTTCCGGCTCGCCGGCGTGGCGCTTCTCCGCCCAATTCTCGGTCTTGCGCTTGACGGAATAGCCGGCGGGTCCGGTCTCGTCGAGCGCCTTTCGCGCATCGTTCAGCGAAACCTTCTCGAACTCGAATGCACCCGAATCGTCGGAACTGCGGGAACCCGACATCGCTGATCCCCCTCATCGCGCCTTGTTGGTATTCGGCGTGGCGTCGGCGCGTGCAAAGCATCTACCGACACCGCCGTTCAGCATCGTATGCTACGCGCGGACGCGCCGCGGGGCGACGCTGCGGCGGAGGCACGGTCGGCGGTTGCCGATGGACGGCGTGCGCGGCCGGACGAGCGATCTGACCCGGATGAACCCACTGCGGCCGGGACAACAAAAAAAGGCCGGGCAAAGTGCCCGGCCTTTTCAATCGAACGAATTCAGTGCGTCACGCCGCCTGGATGTTCGACGCCTGCTTCCCCTTCGGCCCCTGGGTCACTTCGAAGCTGACCTTCTGGCCTTCCTTCAGCGTCTTGAAGCCCTGCATGTTGATCGCCGAGAAGTGAGCAAACAGGTCTTCACCACCGCCATCGGGAGTAATGAAGCCAAAGCCCTTCGCGTCGTTGAACCACTTCACAGTTCCGGTTGCCATTTCTATTAATTCCTCAAGTACGAGAGATAAACGGGACGTTGCCCGGACGATGTTTCGATCTCAAGGAAAGTACGGCGGTCGAACGACTGCGTGGCGGTCGTACAGAGCGTGCCTTTACTGCTTGGAACAAAACACGGCGCGGACTATACGGCAATTTTTGCAAAAAATCGATAGATTTGTTGCGGGGGTCGAACCCGGGGTGTCCAGAACCCCGCGTCCGGCGCGGATTCCCGGGCATGGCAGCCCGCCGCGCCGCCGGCTCAGAAGGCGATTTCGGCCCGGACCAGGGCTGCGCCCGCCCCGAGGGCACGGAGCTTGGCCCGGGCCAGTTCCCGGGGCAGCGGGACCATGCCGCAATTGGTGCAGGGCAGCAATCGCGCCGCCGGAACGAACCGCAGGGCCGACCGGATGACGGCGGCGACCTCCTCGGGGGTCTCGGCCCGGTCCGAGGCGACATCGATGGCCCCGACCAGCACGTCCTTGCCTTCCAGCAGGGCGATGAGGTCGATCGGGACCCTCGAATTGGCGCATTCCAGCGAAACCTGGCGGATCTTCGAAGCGGCCAGCAGCGGGAAGGTCTGCTCGTACTGGCGCCATTCGCTCCCCAGAGTCTTCTTCCAGTCGTTGTTGGCCTTGATGCCGTAGCCGTAGCAGATGTGCACTGCCGTGGTGCAACCCAGTCCTTCGGCGGCCCGCTCCAGCGTCCTGATGCCCCAGTCGCGCACCTCGTCGAAGTAGACGTTGAAGGCGGGTTCGTCGAACTGGATCACGTCGACGCCGGCAGCGGCGATGGCGCGGGCCTCCTCGTTCAGGATCTCGGCGAACGCCCAAGCGAGCTTCTCCCGGCTGCGGTAGTGCGCATCGTGCAGCGTGTCGACCATGGTCATCGGACCGGGCAGCGTGTACTTGACCCGGTGCGAGGTCTCCGCGCGCAGGAACGCCGCGTCGGCGACGTAGATCGGATGTCGGCGCGCCACCGGGCCCACGACCACCGGCACCTGGGCGTCGTAGCGATTGCGGATGCGCACGGTGCGCTTGTGCTCGAAATCGACGCCGTCGAGACCCTCGATGAAGGTCGTGACGAAGTGACGGCGCGTCTGCTCGCCGTCGGTGACGATGTCGATGCCCGCCTGGTCCTGGTCGCGCAGCGCGAGGCGCACTGCGTCGCGCTTGCCTTCCTCGAGCGCGGCGCCCTCGAGCTTCCAGGGCGCCCACAGCGCTTCGGGCTCGGCGAGCCACGAGGGTTTGGGCAGGCTGCCTGCGATCGTCGTCTGCAACAGCGTAGGTGTCGTCATCGTCGGCGGGTCGTCATCGGGGTCTGCGGGTGGCTTCAATTCTAGCCCTGCCGGCAACCTGCCCGACCGCTCGACCAATCGCCGCGCTGGCGCACGCCTTCCTGCGCAGCGTCGTCCGTTGTCACTACGGCGTGCGCGCAGGCACCCGGCACTACCTGTCGGCGGGAACGATGCAGCGCCCCGCAGAGCTGACACTGGTCAACACCGCCCGCGGCTTCGTCGTCGATCTCCCCGATTTGCTCGGGGCGCTCGATGCTGGAATACTGCGCGGAGTCGCACTCGGATTGCTGCCCACCGAACCGGTTCCGCGCGATTCGCCCCTGCTCACCGATCCACGGGTTATCCTGACGCCGCACGCGGCGTGCCATTCGGTCGAGGCGGAGCGCGGGCTGCGAAGCAAGGCGGCACGGAACATCGTCACCTGGTTCCGGGTCGGAAGGCCCGATTACCCGGTGGTCAAGGGCACGCGGGGGCCGCAGAGCGGCCGCGGAGGAGGGAGACCCAATGCCGGCGCCCCGGCATCGCGTCGCGACACCACAAGAAAGGGCGCGAAGGAGGAGCCATGGCTGGGGTGACCATCACCGCAGTCCGCAAGTGGTTCGGCTCGACCCAGGTGATCCGCGGCGTCGACATCGAGATCGCCGACGGGGAGTTCTGCGTGCTCGTCGGCCCCTCGGGCTGCGGCAAGTCGACGCTGCTGCGCATGATCGCGGGCCTCGAGGAGATCACCGAAGGCGAAGTCGCGATCGGGGGCAGGGTCGTCAACCGCGTCCTGCCGAAGGAGCGCGACATCGCGATGGTGTTCCAGAACTACGCGCTCTATCCGCACATGACGGTGCGCGACAACATGTCGTTCTCACTCAAGCTCGCGAAGCTCGGCCGCGACGACATCGACAAGCGCGTCGCGCGCGCCGCCGGGATCCTGGCGCTGTCGTCCTATCTCGATCGCTATCCGCGCCAGCTCTCCGGCGGGCAGCGCCAGCGCGTCGCAATGGGGCGCGCGATCGTCCGCGATCCGCAGGTATTCCTGTTCGACGAACCGCTGTCGAACCTCGACGCCAAGCTGCGCGTGCAGATGCGCACCGAGATCAAGGAGCTGCACCAGCGGCTGAAGACGACGTCGATCTACGTTACGCACGACCAGATCGAGGCGATGACGATGGCCGACCGCATCGTGGTGATGCGCGACGGCATCGTCGAGCAGATCGGCGACCCGCTGACGCTCTACGACACGCCGGTGAACACCTTCGTCGCGGGCTTCATCGGCTCGCCGGCGATGAACCTCGTCCCCGGGATCGCGCGCACGGGCGGCGCGTCCGCGGCCGTCGAGTTCGAAGGCGGCGTGCGTCTGCCGCTGCCGCGCACGGCGCGCGCCAGCGACGGCCAGGCGGTGCTCTACGGCATGCGGCCCGAGCACTGCATCCTGGGCAGCGGCCCGGGCCTGCCGGCGGAAGTCGTCGTCGTCGAGCCGACGGGAGCCGACACCCAGCTCTTCTGCCGCTACAACGGCCAGGAGCTTTCGTCGCTGATCCGCGAGCGCGTCACCTGCCGCCCGGGTGATCGTGTCTCGCTCATGCCCGACGTCGAACGGGCCCACCTGTTCGACGCGGCGAGCGGTGGGAGGCTCGCCGCCTGATTCGAAGGATGTTTTCACCGACGCAGGTTGCTTCACGTTGGAAACCCCGCAATCGATGCACACCGACGCACGTCGATTTCAAGGAGGAAAACCATGAGTGAGTTCAAGCGCCGCAGGTTCCTGAAGACTTCCGCCGGGGTCGCCGCAGGTGCGGCCGCCGGTCCGCTGCTGTGGGTGAAGGACGCGAACGCCCAGTGGAAGAGCGCGCCGGAGAAGGGCGCGAAGCTGCGCGTGCTGCGCTGGAGCCGCTTCGTCCAGGGCGACATCGACCAGTACATGAAGAACGTCGCCAAGTTCACCGAAAAGTACGGCATCCCGGTGCGCGTGGACAACGAAGGCTGGGAGGACGTGCGTCCCAAGGCCGCGGTCGCGGCGAACACCGGCGCTGGCCCCGACATCATCCTGTCGACCAACGACGACGCGAACCTCTATCCCGAGAAGCTCGTCGACGTGACCGACGTCTGCAACTACCTGGGCGCCAAGCTGGGCGGGTTCTACCCGGTCTGCGATCCC
>JAJXTF010000101.1 GCA_021784125.1 Pseudomonadota bacterium
ACCTGGGCGGCGCCACGGCCATCGGTCCCGTGCTGCAGGGTTTTGCGCGGCCCGTCTCGGACCTGTCCCGCGGCGCGAGCGTCGACGACATCGTCGCCACGACGGCCATCGTGCTCGCGCTGTCCTGACACCGTATCAGCGCTGGGTGATCGGCAGGTATTCGCGCCGCGGCGGGCCGCTGTACTGCGTGAGCGGCCGGATCAGGATGTTGTTCTGCATCTGCTCGATCACCTGCACGGTCCACCCTGGAACGCGGCCGATGGCGAAGATCGGCACGAACAGGTCCTCGGCGATGCCGTTCAGGAAATAGACGACGCCGGCATAGAAATCGACGTTCACGTTCACTCCGTGCCGCGCATAGGGCTTCATCGCCTCGACCAGCGCCGCGAGGATCTGGTACCACTGCGGCTGCCCCATCTCCCGCGACAGATGCTCCACCCCGGCACGCATGTGGCGGGCGCGTGGATCCTCGGTGCGATAGACGCGATGCCCGAAACCCATCACCGCTTCCTTGTTCGCGCGCTTGGCCTTGACGTAGTCCGCGGCACGCGCCGGGTCGCCGATCTCCTGCGCCATCCGCATCACGTTCTCGGCGGCGCCGCCATGTGCGGGCCCCGACAGCGCCGCGATCGCGGCCGTCATCGCCGCGTGCAGGTTCGCCTCGGTGCCCGCCACCACGCGCGCAGCGAACGCCGATGCGTTCGACCCGTGCTCGGCGTGCAGGATCATGTCCATGTCCATCAGGCGCGCCGCCTGCGGCGTCGGCGGCCTGCCCTTGAGCATGTGCAGGAAGTTGGCCGCGTGGCCGAGGCCGGAGTCGGGCGCCACGGGTTCGCGGCCGTTGCGGATGTGCTCGTGCGCAGCGACGATCATCGGCACCTGCGACGTCAGCCGAATGCCCTTGCGCAGCGTCGCGGCAGCCGAGTTGTCGGCGACCTCCGGATCGAAGGCCGCGAGCGCGGAGACCGTCGTGCGCAGCACGTCCATCGGATGGGCGGCCTTGAGCGAGCGGATGATCGAGTACGCCTCGTCGGGCAGGCGGCGGGCCGCCCTGAGCTGGGCGTCGAGGCTTGCGAGCTGGTCGCGCGTCGGCAGCTCCCCGTGCAGCAGCAGGTAGCAGGTCTCCTCGAACGTCGAATGCTCGGCGAGCCCGTGGATCGAGTAGCCGCGATAGAGCAGCTCCCCCGCCCGCCCGTCGATGAAACATACGCTCGAGCGGTCGAAATACACGCCCTTCAATCCGCGATGGATTTCGACCTTTTCGGCTTCGTCACTCACGTCGGGTCCTCTCGCGCCATGCGGCCGAAAGGGGCGATCATTGCACGTTCGGCGAGTCCATCGCAACAACGAAACGCTGCGTTTCGTTACGCGAAATGCTCATTGCCACGTCGGGCGCCCCGGGACCCACCCACCGATCCGGCGGGCGCACCGCCCGCAGCGCCTTCGGACACGACTTGCCCGTCCCCTCGGCACCGGTCTATATTGAGCGCCGCCTACTTCCCGCTGCACCGCTACGTCTACCGGCACCGCGTCGATGCCTGCGGCGGGACCTGGCGCCACGGAGAATCCGATGAAGCGAGCTTTCCTCTTCCTTTTGCTGACTTTCGGCCTTGCCACCTCCGCCTACGCGGCCGAGGGAGCCGTCTCGGATCGGGTCGTGATCCAGGCCAACGGCAACCAGGCCGACTTCAAGCGCGCGTTGGTCCTCGCCTCCAACATGCACGAGGTCCTGACCAAGGCGAAATTCGAGATCGTCGTCTACGGCCCGAACGTGCACCTCCTCACGTCGTTCAGCGACGAGGTGCCGTTGATCCAGAAGGTGCAGGGTGAGGGCATCGACATCATCGCCTGCGGGCGCACCCTCAAGACCGAGCACGTGAACGAAAGCGACCTGGCCCCCGGCGTCAAGGTCGTGCCTTTCGGCGCCGTGTACATCGTCAACCTGCAGAAGCAGGGCTGGCAATACCTAAAGCCCTGATTCGCGCCGTCCCGAACCTGTCCTCGCCGCCGCGACCCTTTGGTCCGCAGCGCGCCGAAGCAATGTGCCCTACATGGAGATGAGATGAAGCGCCTGCCGTTCACGCTCGCGATCGTCGTGCTGGCGCTTTCCGCCATCACCGCCACCGCCGCGGCCCCCGACACCACGACCGCCGCTGCCGATGCGCCCAAGCCCGCACCCGGCCCGGCGGCGGCGGATCATTCCACCGCGCCGTTGCTCCTGCCCACCGAGCAGAGGAGCAGCGGATCCGTGGAGATCGCCGGCAAGCGCGTCGACTACGACGCCGTCACCGGCACGCTGGTCGTGCACCCCAAGGGTTGGAGCGATGCACCGCAGGAGAAGGAGAGCAAGAACCCGACTGCCGTCGCGTCGATGTCCTACGTCGCGTATTTCGCCAGGACGGCGAAGCCCGGCGAGCGCCCGATCACCTTCCTCTACAACGGCGGTCCAGGCTCGTCGACCGTCTGGCTGCACATGGGTGCCTTCGGGCCCAGGCGCGTCGTCACCCGCGACGACAGCCCGACACCTGCCGCGCCCTATGCGATCGTCAACAACGACCAGAGCCTGCTCGACGTCAGCGATCTCGTGTTCGTCGACGCACCGGGCACGGGCTTCGGACGCATCGCCGGCAAGGATGCCTCGAAGGCCTTCTACGGCGTGGACGAGGACGCGCATGCGTTCGCGTCCTTCATCGACCAGTTCGTCTCGAAGTTCAACCGCTGGAACTCGCCGAAATACCTGTTCGGGGAGAGCTACGGAACGCCACGCAGCGCCGTCCTCGTCCACGCGCTGCAGGAGCAGGGGATGAGCTTCAACGGCGTGATCCTGCTCTCCCAGGTCCTCAACTGGTCGCTGTCGGTCGATGTCTCGTCGTTCAGTCCCGGCGTCGACCTCCCCTACGAGGTGGCACTGCCGTCCTACGCGGCCACGGCCTGGTATCACGACAGGCTGCCGGGCCCGCGACCCCCGGCGCTGGAGCCTTTCCTGCGGGAAGTGGAGCGCTTCGCAATGGGCGACTACGCGCAGGCGCTGTCGAGAGGCAACGAGCTCGACGACACGACGCGCCAGACGGTCGCCGCGAAGCTGCACCAGTACACGGGACTGCCGATCTCCTATCTTCTCAAGGCCGGCCTGCGCGTCGACGGTGGCGAATTCGCCAAGACGCTGCAGCAGGACAGCGACACGACCACCGGCCGCCTCGATACGCGCTTCTCGGGGCCGGACATCGATCCCCTGAGCCAGCGGGCCGACTACGATCCGCTGGAAGCCGCCATCGCCTCGGCCTATGTGTCGGCCTTCAACGATTACGTGCGCAGGGAGCTTCGGTACCGGGGCGACCTCGGCTACAAGCCGATCATCGAGGTGTGGAAGACCTGGGATTTCCACCACCGTCCCCCGGGCGCACCGGGCAAGCTCCCGCTGTCGCTCAACGTGATGCCCGATCTGGCGGCGGCGATGAAGACGAATCCGAAGCTGAGGATCATGGTCAACGGCGGGTACTACGACATCGCCACGCCGTTCTACGCAGGGTGGTACGAGATGCACCACCTGCCGATCCCGGCGAAGCTCGCCGGCAACATCGAGTATCACTACTACCCCTCCGGCCACATGGTCTACGCGCATCTGCCTTCACTGAAGGCGCTGCACGACAACGTCGCGGCATTCATCGGCACGACCGACAGCCCCGGGCAGCGATGAGCCTGTACGGCAGCGGAGCCCTGGTGCTCAACTTCGACGTCGAACCCGCGGCGATCGCGGAGCACGACCAGTGGCACACGCAGGAGCACATGCCCGAGCGTCTTTCGATCCCGGGCTTCCTGCGCGGCACGCGCTGGATCGCCGAAGCTGCCTCGCCGCGCTACCTCGTCATCTACGAGGTCCGCGACGTCGGCGTCCTGACCGGCACGGATTACCTGCAGCGCCTCAACAACCCGTCGCCGTGGACGACCAGGATCATGACGAAGCTGCGCGGCATGCGCCGCGGCCTGTGTCGCGTCGAAGGAAGCGTCGGCCTCGGGCTCGGCCACGCGCTGCTGCAGATCCACTGCTCGCCCACCGATGGCCGCACGCAGGCGCTGCGCGACTGGCTGCTCGCCGACGCGCTGCCCGGCCTCGCCACGAAACCGGGCTTTGCCAGCGCGCACGTCCTCGAATCCGCGACCGCGGCCCCGATGACCGACGAGCAGCGCATTCGCGGCAGGGACGCGGACGTCGACATGGTGCTGCTCGTCACCGGCTACGACGCGGGCTTCATCGACCGCATCGCCGATGCCGGGCTCGCTGCTGCGCAACTGGAGGCGCATGGCTGCGCGCCGTCATCGGTACGGTTCCGGTTCCGCTACGACCATTCGCTGGCCGCGGCGGAAATCACCTAACGTCAGGCCGCCGGCGTTGCCCACAGCAGGCGCGCTTCGAAGCCCCGCGACGCACCGGTCGCCGGGCTCTTCAGAACCAGGGTCGCACCCATCCGTCGGGCGAGCGAATCGACGATCGACAACCCCAGCCCGGCGCCGGCTCCCGCCGCGCCCGTGCCGCGCGCGAATCGCCTGACCAGCGTCGCAACTTCGGCGGACGCGACGCCAGAACCGTCGTCGATCACGCCGAGCATTGCGCCCTCGCCCGTCGTCCCGCAGGCGACGCGGATGCTCGTACCTCCGGCCCCGTGGACGATCGCGTTCTCGACCAGGTTGCGCAGCGCGAGGCCCACGGCATCCAGGTCGGACCGTACCCGGGCCGGCGCCGCCTCGCCGGTCAAGCGCCGGCCCGCGAGGCGGCGATCGTCCTCGAACTCCGCGACTGTCAGGCGGACCACGGCGGCCAGATCCACCCACTGCTCCGCCAGCGGCTGCGCGCCTTCGGCCCGAGCCAGCGCCAACAGGCGCTCGGCGAGCCGGGCGAGACGCGACAGTGCACCGACCAGCACCTGCGCCTGCGCCTGCAGGGCCGTGCCCTCGGCGCGGGCCGCCAGCAACTGTCCCTGCGCCATCGCCGCCGCGATCGGTGTCCTGAGCTCGTGCGCACTGTTGTAGGTGAAGCTGCGTTCGGCCTCGAGCGCCGCCGCGAGGCGTGCAAGCAGCTGGTTGGTTGCCTCGACCGCGGGACGCATCTCGGTCACCAGGCCGTCGAGAGGAATCAGCCCGAGCGCCTGGGGATCCTGTCGCGCCAGCGCCGACGCGGTCTGCTCCACCTGCCGCCCGAGCGCGCGCGAAGCGCGATAGACGATCCAGGTCGCAAACGTCAGCAGCGCAGCCAGCGGCAGCATCAGCCAGGCCAGCGCCGTGATCACGGCATTGCGCCGCTCGGCCAGCGGGTCGGCGACCTGCAGGAACCGCTTCCGTTGGGGATCGACCACCGTGACGACCCGCCAGTCGCCGACCTCGGAGAATCCGTCCTGCAGGGGCGCTTCGAGCATGGCTTCGTCCGCGTTGCGCGAGCTCAGCAGCACGCGGCCGTCCGCGTCGCGCACCTGGTAGTGGAGGCGCTCGTGTCCAGTCGCACTGCCCGAGCGCTCCGGCCGCTCGCCCAGCACCGCAGCGGTGAGCAGCAGGTCGTCGGTATATTCGAGCAACGACATCAGGCCGACGGCGCTCTCGCGAAGCTCGTCGTCGGAGCGATCGTCGACGAGGCGTTTCAGAACGATGGCGCTGCCGAGCACCCCGACCAGCCAGATCAGCGCGAGCCCGACCAGCAGGCTCCGGGTGACGGCATGGGTCATCGACCCCGGACCGGTGAGCGTCATCGCGCCACCCCGCGCTCGGCCGTTCCTTCGACGTTCCAGCTGTAGCCGACCCCGCGGATCGTGCGGATGCTGTCGCGCCCGAACTTGCGCCGAAGGCGCGAGATGTAGACCTCGACGACGTTGCTGATCGCCGTGGCGTCGAACGTGTAGAGCGCCTCCTCGAGCTGTCCGCGGCTCAACACCCGCCGCGGTTGCTCGCCGAATGCGAGGACCAGCGCGTACTCGTGCGCGGTCAGCTCCACTGCGATCCCGCCCAGGCGAACTTCACGCAATGCGGGATCGATGACGACGTCGCCGAGCTCGATGCGCGGGGAACGGCGACCGCTGCGCCGGCGGGCGATCGCGCGCAGGCGCGCCGACAGCTCCGGCAGGTCGAAAGGCTTGACCAGATAGTCGTCGGCACCGGCGTCGAGGCCGCGCACGCGGTCGGACAGCCGATCCTGCGCAGTGAGGATCACGACGGTCGGCGGCTCGGCCTGGCGCATCAGCGATGGCAGCAGCGAAAGCCCGCTCCCGTCCGGAAGCCCGAGGTCGAGCAACACCGCCGCGTAGCTGGTCACCAGACAGGCATGGGCGGCGGCAAGGTTGGCGGCCCAGTCCACGGCGCATGCGTCCCGCGCCAGGTAGTCGCGGACGGCGGACGCCAGCACCGCATCGTCTTCCACGAGCAGAACGCGCATGTCGCAGCCCCGGGCAATCGGCCGAATCGACCCCAATGGTGACCCCGTCGCCCGCCCCTCCCGAAAGACCATACTAGCATTCAGGTTGTATTCAGATTCGGTGCGTAGACTCGGGCTGGTCCTCCGCGCCGATGGCAATCGGGGGAGCTCTACCGAACGAACATCGAGGATGAAGGTGATGCGACGCTTGATCGGGTTTGGGCTCGCGGCGATGGCTGCGTGGCTTCTGTACGCGACTCCCGCCTTCGCCGAGCTGCGGGTGTCCGCCAGCGCAGTGGCCCTGTCGGTGGGTGCCACGACCAGCGTCAAGGTGAGCGGCGCATCGGGCAGCGTCAGCGTGGCATCGATGGACTCGCGCATCGCCACGGCGAAGTACGCCAGTGGCCTGGTCGCGATCCGGGCCGTGGCCGCCGGCAAGACCAAGATCAACGTCAAGGACCGCGAGCACACGGTGACCGTCGCGGTCGCGGTGAGCGGATCGGGTTCGACGCCGCCCCCGCCCCCGGTGTCCAGCTCGGTCCCGTGGCGCGTGTTGGCATCGAACGACCTCGGCATGCATTGCGCCGATCTCGACTACCAGGTATTCAGCATCCTGCCGCCGTTCAACGTGGTCCACGCGCAGGTCGTGCTTCCTGGCACGGCAACGACCAAGCCGAAGCTGCTGACCAGCACCGATGCGGATGTCGCCTACCGGGCGACGTCCAGCCTGGTCGACCCGGTCGCGCCGGGTTCGATCAACACGACGAGTGGCGCGTCATCGATCGGGGCGAAGACCAACTTCTGGGATCCCGCGACGCTGCCGAACGGAGTGCTCGGCACGCTCGGCGCGCTCGCCTATCGCCTGCTCTACCCCAACGCCGTGCTCGACGCTTTCGCGCCGATCCCGTCCGACACCGGCCTGCCGGTCCCCGACCCGGTGCAGCTGCCGCAACTGGCTGCCGGGCAGCAGAGAATGCCGAGCCCGAGCAACCTGCCGCAGAAGTTCAACCGCTTCGATTCCTCGCTGCCGTTCTTCAAGAACTTTCCGTTCGGCACGACGGTCGCGAATGCGAACTGGTTCTCCGCCGACGGCATCCCGATCCTGCCGGTGGACGATGCCGGCCGCAGCAATCCCTATCCGCTGATGCGCGTGCAGGCGGTGGCCAAGGGCGCCAACCCGGCGACCGCCACCAACGTTCGGGGCAGCGTCGACATCGTGCTGCCCGTCGCGTCCGAGGCGGACTGCAAGAACTGCCACAACGGCGTCGACGGCATCGCCGCGGTGTTCGCGTCGGTGACCACGTACAAGAACGGACAGGCCTGGCCGATCGCGCAGGAAGTGACGGCGCCCGGCCCCGACAAGGCGAACAACGCGGCCAAGATCAACATCCTCCGCCTGCACGATGCCAAGTGGGGTTTCAAGTACACGACTGCGTCCGGTGCCGCTTCCGCCTGCGTGTCGGGCAACGAGAGCGCCTGTCTGGACAAGCGACGCGCGATCCAGTGCTCGCAATGCCACTATTCGCCGGCCCTCGACCTCGCGCAGGTCGGGCCGATCGACGAGCCGGCGGTCGGCGTCAACGGCCGGCAGCAGACGCGGCACGAATCGATGTCACGCGTGATGCACGACACCCACGGCCAGTACGGCAGCCTGTTCCCGGCCATGCCTCTGCCCGGCAGCGGGCGCACGCTGCAGGTACAGGCAGACGTGCTGCAGCAGACCTGCTACCAGTGCCACCCCGGCAAGCAGACCAAGTGCCTGCGTGGCGCGATGGGCGCCGGCGGCGCCGTATGCCAGGACTGCCATGGCAGCATGAAGCAGGTCGGAAACGACTTCACCGCCAAGTTCCCGACGACGAGCTACCCCGCGGGTGCGGACCTGACCAGGCGCGTACCCTGGGCGACGGAACCCAAGTGCCAGTCATGCCACGTCGGCGATGCGAAGACCGTGACGGCGATGAACCGCAGCGACTACATCGTGTCGCCCGACGGGATCCGCAACCTGATGGCCTACACCAAGAGCAGCGCGACGGCGACGGCCGTCTCGATGATCTCGTCGCCCGCGTCGCGCTTCGCCGAGGACAAAGCGCTCTACCGGCTCTCCAAGGGACATGGCGGCGTGGCCTGCCAGAACTGCCACGGCAGCACGCACGCCGAATGGCCGAACCCGAATCCCTATGCCAACGACAACGTCGCCGCCTCGCAGCTGCAAGGCCACAGCGGAACGCTGATCGAATGCAGCACCTGCCACGCCCCCGGCTCGCTGGGCCTGACGCTGAACGGGCCGCACGGGATGCATCCGGTCAACGACCCCCGCTGGACCGCCGACCATGGCGATTTCGCCGAGAGCCGACTGGACAGCTGCCGTACCTGCCACGGCATGCGCGGCGAAGGCTCGGTTCTGTCGCGCGTCGCGGTCACGCGCAGCCTCCCGGCGAGCGAGGAAGGGACGAGGACGATCACCTTCCAGCAAGGCACGCCCGTGCGCTGCAATCTCTGCCACGAGAACAAGCTCTAGACGGAAGCGCCCGCGCCGCGGGCGCCTGAAAGTCATCGGGCCCGCGTCGCCGTGAACGCCCGGGCGAGACGCCCGCGGCGTCGCCGCGCGATTACAATCACCCGCGACCCCACGGTTCGCCGGTCCCTATGGCCCCGTACAGCAACTACCGGGAGCGCCGGGAGATGAAGTTCCTGGTCGATCGGAATCTCGTCGGCGGCAGTCCCTACTA
Source organism: Pseudomonadota bacterium (assembly GCA_021784125.1). Lineage (GTDB taxonomy): Bacteria > Pseudomonadota > Gammaproteobacteria > Burkholderiales > Casimicrobiaceae > VBCG01. The sequence continues at coordinate 9,127 of JAJXTF010000101.1, forward strand.
CACAAATTTCCTGGAGGACCTGGTGCCGTGGTTCGCGACGACATACGGCGAGGAAACGCTGGGGAGATCCGAGGCCCTGATCCAGCACGTGGCCCTCGAAACTCAGGAGAACCTGATGTTCTTCGAGCAGCGCTGCCGCGATGGCAGTGGCGTGATCGTCAAGTACGAAGATCTCTCGGGATACACGTCCGACGCCTTGTCGACGATCCTGAAATCCTTCGGCCTCGACCATTCCGATCGGGTGATTCGATCCATGATCGACGGCGCCAGCAGGTGGCCGTTTCCCGAGCACGTCACCAGTGGATCCCCATCGACCGAGGCGGATTCGGCCCTCACGGCCCGCGGGGAGGCGTGGATCTCGAAATACTTCGCCGGCTTCCTCGACAGGTTCTATCCAGCCAAGTAGCACATTCGGCGGCCAGAGCCTCGGCGCGCCGCAGCCCGCCGCCGATCCCCGGCGCCCTCTGGCCCCGCGTGCCCCGTCCCGCCCCACCGAAGTGTCGGCCTGCATTACATCCGTGGGCCCGCCGTTTGCCGCCCGACGACGCACTCCGCCATGTAATCAACGGAGTGCGCATCGTGGTTCGCGGATTGCTTGGGTAACCCCTTGTCGCTCGCCGGACGCGCGACCACCTACTATAACTACTCCGGGGGAGACGATATGAAAGCAAGGATACTGGGATTGCTCGCTGCGGGACTGCTCGGTGTCGCAGGCCCCGCCGCCGCGGCACCGATCACTTATGCCTTCTCCGTGATCGCGGTAAGCGGCCCGCTGAACGGAACGACGGCGTCGGGCAACTTCACGTTCGACAGCAGCAGCATCCCTGGGACGCTCCCGGGATCGATCACTGCGACCGGCTTGCTGACCGATCTCAATTTCACCTGGGACGGGATCGCGTATACCTCCGCCACCGCGAATACCGGTGCGTTGGGCTTCGACAGTACCGGCGCGCTGAACTTCATGCTCTTCGGGTCGGATTGCAGCGCTTCATCATGCAAATTGGAGAGCGCAGCGGATGGTTTCTACATCAACGGCGACTCATTGGGCCTCATCAGTTTCTCCTACAACAGGGCAGGCGTGGAGTTCGCTGGGCTCGGCTCTGGGGATGGAAGGTATGGCCCCGCGGCTGCCGTTCCGGAACCCGCCACGCTCGCGCTGCTCGGCGTCGGCCTCGCGGGGATCGGATTTGCGCGCCGTCGCAGGCTGAGCTGATCGCCTGGTCGCATCGGATCCACGACGAGCCACGCAGCTGGACGG
>JAJXTF010000102.1 GCA_021784125.1 Pseudomonadota bacterium
GGTGTTGTGGACGACGTACTTCAGGATCTGCAGCCAGTCGGCGCGCTGGACCAGCGGCGCGAACTTGGTGCCGATCTCGCACTGCCCCGCGGTTGCAACCTCGTGGTGATGGACTTCGACTTCGACGCCCATCTGCTCGAGCGCGAGGCACATCGCCGAGCGGATGTCCTGCAGCGAATCGACCGGGGGAACCGGGAAATAGCCGCCCTTGACGCCGGGACGGTGACCCATGTTGCCGCCTTCGAACTTCTCCGCCGTCGACCATGCCGCTTCCGACGAGAAGACCTTGCAGTAGCTGCCGGACATGTCGACCGACCACTCGACCGAATCGAAGACGAAGAACTCGGGCTCGGGACCGAAGTACGACACGTCGCCCAGGCCCGTCGACTTCAGGTAGGCCTCGGCGCGCTTGGCGAGCGAGCGCGGGTCGCGCTCGTAGCCCTTGCCGTCGGCCGGCTCGATGACGTCGCAGGTGAGGATCAGCGTCGTCTCGTCCATGAACGGATCGACGTTGGCCGTGCCCGGATCCGGCATCAGCAGCATGTCTGAAGCCTGGATCCCCTTCCAGCCGGCAATCGACGAGCCGTCGAAGGCGTGGCCCGATTCGAACTTGTCGGCATCGAAGGCCTTGGCGGGCACCGACACGTGCTGCTCCTTGCCGCGGGTGTCGGTGAAGCGCAGGTCGACGAATTTGACTTCCTTGTCCTTGATCATCTTCAGCACGTTGGCTGCGGTGCTCATTCGTAGATCTCCTGAAAAACGAGGGCGGAAAATGGGCCGTGCGGCCGATTTCCGGACGCGCAGGTATTTAGCCAGTTCCGTGCCACCCAGCAATCGCTTGCAAGCAATTGTTTATGAAAGGCTTTTATTTCAAGCCCTCAGAGGACTCCCCGGGGCAGCACCGGATTGGGGCAAACACATTAATACATGTTGCAACTTGGTGCAATCGGCCCGAAAGCTGCACCAGATTCGTTCGCCGGCCCGCAGCTACGCGGTTCGCCGCTAGGGGTAAAACAGGTAGAGACGGTAACCCGCCTGGTTGCTCGTGCTGGCATCGATGAACAGCCTGACCAGCTGCTCGTGGTTGCCGGCAATGCCCGCATCGCGGTCCATCACCTTGGCGCCCAGGTACTCCGAAGGCGCGAACGCCCGCCGGACGACGACCTGGTCCGAGGCATCGGTGAGCGTCAGCTCGAGATACGGATAGGCCAGCGCGTAGGCGGAGCGGTTCCGCACGGTCGCGGTCAGGATCAACAGTCCCTGGTGCGCGGGATCCGCCTGCAGGTCGGACCCCTCGATCGACAGCGCCGAGGTGTTGCGCATCGGGCGGATCGTGCACGAAAGCCAGCGACAGGCCGATGCCAGCACCGGCGTCAGGCGCGGGAGGCGGGCGGCGAGCGAATCGTGAAACTCCAGCAGCGCCTGCGCGCCGAGCCCGGCGACCAGCATTAGGATCGCGAACACGTAGAACGCGTTGCCGCTGCGTGGCCGTGGCGCGCGGCGGCGCAGCGCGGCGCGCGCCGCCTCGAGTTCGGCCATGTCCTGCGGCGAAGCCGACCCCCTCCCTGCCGCCGCCGCTGCGCCCGCAGCGACCTCAGGCTGCGCCACAGCGACCTCGGGCTGCGCTACAGCGTCCTCGGGCGGCGCATCCGTGGCGTCGGGTGTCGCCTCTGCCGCCCCGGATTCCCCCGCGGCGACCTCCGGCAGCGCGACATCCGACGCGACCGCCGGCGAACCCGGTTCGACGACGGATTGAAGCGCGCGCGAGTCGCGCAGCGTGACGGTCGGACGTCCTCCCAGCAGTTCGTCGGGGGCCTCGTCCTCGAGCGCCCGGACCTCGACCGAGACGAGGTGGGAATTGGCATCGAAGACCGCACGGCAATGGCCGCAGCGGACCTGCCCCTCGCGCAGCGCGAGTTGCTCGGGCGTCACGCGAAACACCGTCGCACAGCCGGGGCAGCGGGTGAATTTCTGATCAGCCATCGGCGATCGGGGGCGCGGAAGGTCGGGCGGTTGCGTCGTTGCGTACGCCGGCGAGCAGCACCCATCCCTCGCTCGTCCGCCAGCGAGAAATGGTAAACCACGGCGCATAGGCGGCGATCACCTCGTCGGCCTGCGGCTCGAGGATCCCCGACAGTGCGATCCGGCCGCCGCGACGGCAATGCGCGGCGAGCAGCGGGGCGAGCAGACGCAACGGATTGGCGAGGATGTTGGCGACGACGACGTCGAACTGCCGCCCGCCCAGCCGCTCGGGAAGCGCGAATTCGGCGTCGACGCCGTTGACCCTCGCGTTCGCGCCGCTCGCCTGCACCGCCTGCGGATCGATGTCGATGCCGGCCGCGCGGGATGCCCCGAGCTTCAGGGCGGCGATCGCGAGGATGCCCGACCCGCAGCCGTAATCGAGCACCGCCGCGCCTGCCACGACGCTGCCGCGCAGCCAGGCGAGGCAGAGTTGGGTCGTCGGATGCGACCCGGTCCCAAAGGCGAGCCCCGGATCGAGCAGGACGTTGACGGCGTCCGCCCGCGGCGGCGCGCACCAGGTCGGGACGATCCAGAGGTCGTCGGTGACGCGGATCGGTGCAAATTGGGCCTTGGTCGCGGCGACCCAGTCGCGGTCGGCCACGTCGAAGCGCAGGCGCGCCGGCGCAGGGAGGCCGAGTGCGCCGGCGGCAAGGACCAGCGCGGCTTCGGGGTCCCTGCCCGGCTCGAACAGCGCAGTCAGGCGCGATATCGGCCACCAGGCGCGAACCGCGGAGTCGCCTTCGGCGAACAGCGCCGTCTCGCGCTCGGTGCCGGCATCGGGATCGGCCGCATCGACCGACAGCGCGCCGGCGTCGAGCAGCGCGTCGGACCACGCGTCGGCTGCGGCGGCCTCGACGTCGAAGCGCAGCGCGGCGTAGTTCACCACGGTCCCCGACGTCGGGCCGGCGCCCGCGACGATCCGCAACCGGCGTTTTGCGCGATCAAGCCTTCGCTATGCCGCCTGCTTGCGCTGGGCGAGCCGCTCCTCGAGGTAATGGATCGAGGTGCCGCCGCGCAGGAACTTGTCGTCGAGCAGCAGTTCCTGATGCAATGGAACGTTGGTCTTGATGCCGCCGACGACCATTTCGGACAGCGCGACGCGCATGCGGGCGATCGCCTGCTCGCGGGTGTCGCCGTAGGCGATGACCTTGCCGATCATCGAGTCGTAGTTCGGCGGGACGAAGTAGTTCTGGTAGGCGTGCGAGTCGACGCGGATCCCGGGGCCGCCCGGCGCGTGCCAGGCGGTGATCCGGCCGGGCGACGGCACGAAGGTCCACGGGTCCTCGGCATTGATTCGGCATTCGATCGCGTGACCGCGGCGCGTAATGTCGCGCTGGCGCCAGCGGAGCTTCTGCCCGGCGGCGACGCGGATCTGCTCCTGGACGATGTCGATCCCCGTGATCATTTCCGTCACCGGATGCTCGACCTGCACGCGGGTGTTCATCTCGATGAAGAAGAACTCGTCGGCCTGGTAGAGGAACTCGAAGGTCCCGGCGCCGCGGTAACCGATCTTGCGGCAGGCTTCCGCAGCCCGTTCGGCGATGCGTCCGAGCGAGCGCGGATTGATCCCCGGTGCCGGCGCTTCCTCGATGATCTTCTGATGGCGTCGCTGCATCGAGCAGTCGCGCTCGAACAGATGCACGACATTCCGGAACCCGTCGGCGAGCACCTGGATCTCGATGTGCCGCGGGTCGGCCAGGAAGCGCTCCATGTAGACCAGCGGATTGCCGAACGCCGACTGCGCCTCGTTGCGCGTCAATGCCACTGCCGGCAGCAGCGCCGCCTCGGTGTGGACGACCCGCATGCCGCGGCCGCCGCCGCCGCCCGCTGCCTTGATGATGACCGGATAGCCGACGGCCCGCGCGATCCTGACGACTTCCTTGGGGTCTTCCGGCAAGGCGCCCTCGGAACCGGGGACGCAGGGCACGCCGACCTTGGTCATCGCGATCTTGGCGCTGATCTTGTCGCCCATCAGCCGGATCGTCTCGGGCTTGGGCCCGATGAACACGAACCCCGAGCGCTCGACCTTTTCGGCGAAGTCGGCATTCTCGGAGAGGAACCCGTAGCCGGGGTGGATCGCCTGGGCGTCGGTAACCTCCGCGGCGGCGATGATCGCCGGAATGTTCAGGTAGCTTTGCGCCGACGGCGGCGGACCGATGCACACCGACTCGTCGGCGAGCGCCACGTACTTGGCGTCGCGATCGGCTTCGGAATGGACGACGACGGTCTTGATCCCGAGCTCCCGGCAGGCGCGCTGGATGCGCAGCGCGATCTCGCCCCGGTTGGCGATCAGGACCTTGTCGAACAGCTTGCCGCGATTGGAGGTGGCCATGCCTATTCGAGGATGAACATCGGCTGGCCGAATTCCACCGCCTGCCCGTTCTCGACCAGGATCGCCTTCACGGTTCCGGCCGCATCGGCCTCGATCTCGTTCATCAGCTTCATCGCTTCGACGATGCAAAGCGTGTCGCCCTGGGCGACCGTGTCCCCGACTTCGACGAAAGACTTGGCGCCGGGCGAAGCGGAACGGTAGAACGTCCCGACCATCGGGCTCTTGACGACGTGGCCGGCGGGCTCCGCCGCGACCGCGGGTTCCACCGCCGCCACCGCAGCGACCGGTGCCGGGGCTGCCGCGCCAGCCGGCTGCGGTGCGGCATGCAGCATCAGGGTTTGCTGCGCGGCCGCAACCGTGCGCGTGATCCGGACCCTTTCTTCGCCTTCCTGGATCTCGAGTTCGGCGATGCCCGAAGTCTCGACGAGTTCGATCAAAGTCTTGAGCTTGCGCAGGTCCATTGGATGCACCTCTGCCGCTTGGGCCAGCGGATAAACCGCGAAGTTTGCCGCAGATGCCCGCAGGTTGTCCAGCAGATGCGTGGGATTGCCGCGTGTTCGGTCACAGGCTGCCGGCGGCAGCAGCCCGGCAGCCTGCGCCGGGAGAGCGCGCCGCGAGAGCTTCGGCAGCACCGGCGACGGCGACTCAGGCCTGCTTCAGCAGCCTGTCCAGCATCCTGTCGAGCCCGGGCTGGACGAGTGGACCCAGGTGGCGCTCGGCGACGCGCCCCTGGCGATCGATCACCACGGTGAAAGGCAGGGCCCCGAGGTCGTTGCCGAGGGATTTCGAAAGCTCGATGGCGCCGAAACCCCCGATCAGCGCCGGATAGTTCAACCCGATTTGCTTCGCGAATTCCCGGACTTTGTCTGCCTGATCGACGGCGATACCTACGAATTGAACACTTTTAGCTCCGCGCGCGGCCTGCGCGGCCACGAATTGCGGCATCTCCTCGCGGCAGGGCGCGCACCAGGTCGCCCAGAAGTTCACGACCAGCACCTTGCCGTGCCATTGCGCGAGCGCCTGGTCGTGACCGTCGAGGTCCGGGAGCACGGTGCCGAGCAGCGCCGCGCCGTCGCGTCGCGCACGGTCCCCGGAATGGAAGAAGGCGACCCCCCCTGCGAACGCAGTGGCGGCCGCGACCAGGCCTCCGGCGAGGATCGTGCGGCGCTTCATCGGATCAGTTGAACCAACCCCTGGGCTTCGCGGCCTCGACGAAATCCCCCGGCCGGGTGCCGGTGGCCGGCACGCTGACCTGCAGCTGCTGCGGATTGGGCGGATAGCAGACGCCGACATCGGCGCAACCCTGGGAGTCGGCGTGCAAGGTCAGCTTCTCGCCCGGCTTGGCTGCCCCGACGAGCGGGACACGCAGGACGACCGCGCCCCGATAGGTCTCGACGTCGCCGAAGAACGCGTCGTGCTTCAGCTTGCCCGGCGGCAGGTCGACGCGCCCCGCCGCCACGGGTGCGACCCGGAACGCAAGGCGATCGCGATACAGGTAATAGCCGTCGGCGACGTCGAAGCGCACTTCGACCGTCGACGCATCGAGCGCACGCGCCGAAAGGCGAAATGCCTGGTCGGGCGGAAGCAGCGTCGGCTGTGTCGACGGAAACTGGGCCGCCGCGGGAAGTGCGAGGAGTCCGGCCAGCGCCGCTGCCGCGGCCGTCGGGAGGGTCGCCTTCATGTCAGCGCATCGCCGTCTCGGCAGCGATCCATTCCAGATACCGCGCATCGCCGTAGACGATGGGGATCGCGACGACCTCCGGCGTGTCATAGGGATGGATATCGCGGATGGCAGCCTCCACATGGCCATAAAGGGCGGAACGGGTCTTGATGACGAGGGGGACTTCGTTTGCCGTTTCGATCCGGCCGCGCCAGTGGTAAATTGACCCGGTGGGAGCGCCAATGTTCACGCAGGCCGCAAGCCTGCTCTCGATCAGCTTCCGGGCGATGTCGGCCGCGGTGGCCGCATCCGGTGCCTGGGTGAGAACGATGATCGGCGCGTCCGCCAAGGAGCTTCCATGCGTTTCGTAGTGCTCGCCATTGTACTGGGTTTCCCTTTCGCGGACTTTCTGCTGACCCTGCGCCTCGCGCGGTGGACGGGCGTGCCGCTCTGGGTATGGCTCGCCGGATCAGCGATTGCCGGTATGTGGGTGCTCGCTAACGAGCGCGACCAGTTCCGGATGCGAACCCTCGCCGCCTTTCGCGGCGACCAGTCGCTGCTGCGCGGGGTGCTCGACAGCGGGCGGCGGGTACTGGCGGGAATGCTTCTGATCCTGCCCGGGGTGCTCTCGGACGTCCTCGGACTCCTGCTGCTGTCGTTGCCGATCAATCAGCGCGGCGGCCTCGACCCCCAACCCATCGCAGCGGGCAGGTCCACGTATCGCCGGGACGCCACCACGGTCGACGGCGACTATCGCCGCATCGACCCGTGAACGGACCAGGGACCGGCTACTTCATCCGGTCCATCAGCGTCGGCTCGGACTTTCCGGCCCGCCGATACGCCCACAGCAGCATCACGATGCCGGCGACGATCATCGGCAACGACAGCCACTGCCCCATCGTCAGGCCGAGGGCCAGGAAGCCCAGGAAGCTGTCGGGTTCGCGCGCGAATTCGCCGATGAAGCGAAACACTCCGTAACCCAGCAGGAACAGGCCCGAGACGGCCCCGATCGGGCGCCGCCGCGCGGCGAACAGCCACAGGACCACGAACAGCGCGACGCCCTCCAGCGCGAATTCATAGAGCTGCGACGGGTGGCGGGGAATCTGGTCGATCTGCGGAAACACCATTCCCCACGGCAGGTCGGTGGGACGCCCGACGAGCTCGCCGTTGATGAAGTTGCCGAGCCTGCCGGCACCGAGCCCCAGGGGTATCAGCGGCGCGACGAAGTCCGTCACGTCGAGCCAGCCCCGGCCGCGCTGGCGCGCGAAGAACCACAGCGCGAGCAGCACGCCGATGAATCCGCCGTGGAAACTCATCCCGCCGTGCCAGACCTCGAAGATCTCGAGGGGGTGCGCAAGGTAATAGAGGGGCTTGTAGAACAGCACGTACCCCAGCCTCCCGCCGAGGATCACGCCGAACACCCCGAAGAACAGCATGTCGTCGACGTCGGTCGCGCGCCAGCCGGTGAGCATGTTCTGGCGGGCGCGTCGCCGGCCGAGCACGATGAACAGGATGAAGCCGGCCAGGTACATGAGCCCGTACCAGCGGACGGCGAGCGGCCCGACGCGGAACGCGACCGGATCGAACTGGGGATAGACGAGCATGGACGTGCATATACCACACCGCCCGCGGCGGTGCCGGGACCGGCTTTGCCGGCCTTGCGCAGCCTGCGCCGCCATGCATCCGGGACGGCGCAGCGGTTGTCGGCGCGCAACCGCGATGCTATCGTCGACCTCCACCGTCAAAGCGCGATGCCCCGGTTCCGGCGCCGCGTGCCTTCCAGGAGATCCCCCTTGTCGTACAACCGCCGTTCGAAGCTGATCACGCATGGCATCGCCCGTTCCCCCAACCGCGCCATGCTGCGCGCCGTGGGCTTCGGTGACGACGATTTCGACAAGCCGATCGTGGGCGTGGCCAACGGCCACAGCACGATGAATCCCTGCAACGCAGGCATCCAGCCGCTGGTCGACCGCGCGATGGAGGCGCTCAGCGCCTCGGGCGCGATGCCGCAGGTGTTCGGATTCCCGACCGTCACCGACGGCATCGGCATGGGCACCGAGGGGATGAAGTACTCGCTGGTGTCGCGCGAAGTGATCGCAGATGCGATCGAGACCTCGGTGAACGGCCAGTGCATGGACGGCGTGCTGGTCGCCGGGGGCTGCGACAAGAACATGCCCGGGGCGATGATGGCGATGGCGCGCATCAACGTCCCAGGCATCTTCGTCTACGCCGGAACGATCAAGCCTGGACACTGGAAAGGCCAGACGCTGACGATCGTCTCGCCCTTCGAGGCCGTGGGCGCCTACACGGCGGGCAAGATGAGCAAGGAGGACTACGACGGCATCGAGCACAATGCCTGCCCGAGCGTCGGCGCCTGCGGCGGCATGTACACGGCGAACACGATGAGCTCGTCGTTCGAGGCGCTGGGCATGAGCCTGCTCGGCAGCTCGCAGATGGCCTCGCCGGATCCCGAGAAAGCCGATTCGTCGGCGGCATCGGCGACGGTGCTGGTCGAGGCGATCAAGCGCGACCTGAAGCCGCGCGACATCATCACCCGCAAGTCGATCGAGAACGCGATCTCGCTGGTGATGGCGACCGGCGGCTCGACCAATGCGGTGCTGCACTACCTCGCGATCGCCGCGGCGGCCGAGGTCGAATGGACGATCGACGATTTCGAGCGCGTGCGCAAGCGCGTGCCGGTGCTGTGCGACCTCAAGCCGTCGGGACGCTACGTCGCCGTCGATTTCCACGCCGCCGGCGGCGTGCCGCAGGTGCTGAAGATGCTGCTCGACCGCGGGCTGCTGCACGGCGACTGCATGACCATCACCGGGCGCACGATGGCCGAGGAGCTCGCCCCCGTCGCGTCGACGCCGCGCACCGACCAGGACGTCATCCGCCCGATCGACCGCCCGATCTACGAACAGGGGCACCTCGCGATCCTGCGCGGCAACCTCGCCACCGAAGGCTGCGTGGCCAAGATCACCGGCCTCAAGAACCCCGCGATCACCGGCCCGGCGCGGGTGTTCGATTCCGAACCGCAGTGCATGGAAGCGATCCTCGCGGAGAGGATCCGGCCCGGCGACGTGATCGTCATCCGCCACGAGGGGCCCAAGGGCGGCCCGGGCATGCAGGAGATGCTGGCGCCGACGTCGGCGCTGATCGGCCAGGGGCTGGGCGAATCGGTGGGTCTGATCACCGACGGCCGCTTCTCGGGCGGAACCTGGGGCATGGTCGTCGGCCACGTCGCGCCCGAGGCCTACGTCGGCGGAGTGATTGCGCTGGTCGAGGAAGGTGACTCCATCACGATCGACGCACACCGGCTGCTGATCCAGCTCAACGTCGACGACGCGACGCTGGCGGCGCGCCGCGCGCGCTGGCGCCCCCCGCCGCCGCGCTACACGCGCGGCCTGCTCGCCAAATACATGCGCCTCGTGTCGACGGCGAGCCTCGGCGCGATCACCGACGCGCCCGGCTGAAAAAGCGCCGATGCTGTACTGGTCGTGCCTCGCACTCGCCATCGCGCTCGAGATCGCGGGCACGACCTCGATGAAGCTGTCGCAGGGCTTCACGCGCCCCCTGCCGTCGGTGCTGCTGTTCGTGTTCTACGCGCTGTCGTTCGCGCTGATGACGGTCGCCGTCAAGCGCATCGACATGAGCGTGTCCTACGCGATCTGGTCGGGCGCGGGCACGGCGGTGATCACGCTGATCGGCGTCTACGCATTCGGCGAGACGCTCTCCGCCGTGCAGATCGCCAGCATCGCGCTGATCATCGCCGGGGTGATCGGCCTGCGCGCCGGCGCCCTGTAACCCGGGAGCGAAGCATGCGCATCACGACCTGCCTCCTTTCCATCGCCGCCGCCGCGGGCCTGTCGGGCTGCATGGGTCTCGCCGTGCCGCGACCCGGCGACCGCGTCGCCGACGCCCCGAAGCTCGCGGTCGGCGAGCGCTGGGTGTACCGCGCCCGCGACGGCTTCCGCGCACCGGACCTGTGGACGGAAACGCGCGAGATCACCGCGGCCGGCAGCGGCGGCTACACGATCCGCATCGTCCAGCGCGGCCCGTCGATCGACGTCGATCGCCAGGAGACCTGGCCTGCGCCCGGGCTCGTCGACGTCGGCGCGCTGACGGACGCCGAGACGCGGCGGTTCGCGTCGCCGTTGCTTCGCTACCGGTTTCCGCTGTACCCGGGCGAGATCTGGAACCAGTGGGTCGGCAACTACAACGAAGCGACGCACAAGTCCGGGCAGATCAACCGCTACGTCAGCGTGTCGGACTGGAACCGGGTGACCACCCCGGCCGGCACGTTCGACGCGATCCGGATGCGGGTGCTGATGCACCTCGACGACGACGATCCCTGGCGCTGG
>JAJXTF010000103.1 GCA_021784125.1 Pseudomonadota bacterium
CGGTGGGTCCAGTTGTCTTGTCCGCCATCATCGACCAAAGAGGTCCCGGTAATCGATCAGGAGTGCCTCGGCGACGAGGCGCGGCTGCAGCGGATGCCCGAGTCGCGCCCGTGCCTCCATGAGTGATCGATGATAGCGAAACAATGCGATCGGTGCCACCGAGCCTGCCAGCGCCGCGAGCTCGGCGCGCAGATCGCGGTTCTGCAAGGGCGCCGCGCCGCAGCGAACGCGCGCAAGATCGCTGCACCAGCCCGACAGCCATCCGATCAGCGCGGCGAGGCCGTCCTTCCTGGATTCCCGCGGCAGGGCGTCGATCCTCGCGCCCAGCGTCACCGCGGACAACGCCGCGGGCCGCGCCAGGGCAGCGATCCAGGCGCTGCGCTCTGCCTGGTATTCGTCGCCGGCGAGCCCGAGCGCCGCCAGCGGCGCACCGGCTGCCTGGGCCAGCGCCCGCCCGGGGTCGGCAACGCCCTGTCCTGCGAGCCAGGCCGCGGCCTCGGCCGCCGTCGGGCGCGGCGCGGCGATGCGCTGGCAGCGACTCGCGATCGTCGCCGGAAGGCGACCGGGCTGATGCGACACCAGGATCAGGAACGTTCCCGGCGGCGGTTCCTCCAGGGTCTTCAGCAAGGCATTCGCCGCCGCGGCATTCATCCTCTCGGCAGGCGCGATCACCGCGACCTTCGCGCCGCCACGGTGGCTCGTGACCTGCACCCAGCCGATCAGCGCGCGTATGCGGTCGACGACGATGGACTCGACCGGCTTGGCCACGCCCTCGTCGTCGACGTCGATCGGCTCGACGATCCGCAGGTCGGGATGCTGTCCCGCCGCCGCGTAGCGGCAGCCCGGGCATTCGCCGCAGGCCGATCCGTCCCCCTGCGGCGACTCGCACAGCAGGGCGACGGCAAGCGCCTCGGCCAGTGCGCGCTTGCCGATGCCCGCCGGTCCGGTCAGGAGCAGCGCGTGCGCCCAGCCCGCACGCCGCGCCAGCATGTCCGCAACGAGGCGATGCTGCCAGGGCAGCGGCCGCGCGCGGCGACGCGGCGCTTCGGCATCGTCCCCGGCGCCGGAACGCGGATTCGCCAGCCCTTCCCCGGCGGTGTCCCCGGCGCTCATCCGCCTGCCGCCCGCCCGCTCACAGGCCGCTCACGATGTGCGCGAGATCGGCGCGCACCTCGGCCAGCGGTCGGCGGGCGTCGATGACGCGAAAGCGCGAAGGCTCGGCCGCTGCGCGCTTCAGGTACGCGTCGCGCACGCGATCGAAAAAATTCGCGGCCTCCTGCTCGAACTTGTCGAGCGCGCGCCCCTCGGCGCGCATCCGATCGAGGCGCTGCCGCGACACCGCTGCCGGCACGTCGAACAGCAGCGTCAGGTCGGGGTTGCATCCTGCATGCACGTGGCGCTCGAGATCGGCGATCAGCGTCTTCGAAACGCCGTGGCCGCCCCCCTGGTAGGCCCAGGTCGCGTCGGTGAACCGGTCGCACAGCACGGTGTCCCCGCGCGCGAGCGCCGGCTCGATCACCTGCAGCAGGTGCTCGCGCCGCGCGGCGAACATCAGCAGCGCCTCGCTGTCGTGCGCCATCGGCTGGCGCAACAGCAGCTCGCGCAGGGCCTCGCCAATGGTCGTGCCGCCCGGTTCGCGCGTCGCGACGACGCTGCGCCCCCGCGCACGAAGCGCGTCGACGAGCCACGCGGCGTGCGTGCTCTTGCCCGCACCGTCGATGCCTTCCAGGGTGATGAAGCACCCGCGCTGCGCGTTTGCGGTCACGATCGTGCGTGCGAACGGCCCCTTGCCGGCGACAGGGGTCGCCACGGGGTCGTTTCAATGAGGGTTCTTCAAGGAGAGTTCAATGACGAGTCTTCTGGTATTTTGACACGGCCCGATTGTGGGCGACGAGATCCTCGGAGAACTCGGAGGTCCCGTCGCCGCGCGCGACGAAATAGAGATAGGGCGTGTCCGGAGGGTCGACGACGGCGTCGATGGATGCCTGCGACGGCAGCGCGATCGGCGTCGGCGGCAACCCGTCGCGGGTATAGGTGTTGTACGGCGTGTCGGTCTCGAGATCGCGCTTCCTGAGGTTGCCGTCGAACTTCGCGCCCATGCCGTAGATGACGCTGGGATCGGTCTGCAGTCGCATCCCGCGCTTCAGCCGATTGACGAACACCGACGCGATCAGCGGACGATCGGCGCCGCGCCCGGTCTCCTTCTCGACGATCGAGGCCAGCACCAGCGCCTGGTAGGGAGAATCGAGCGGCAGGCCCGCTTCCCGCCTGCCCCATGCCGCGGCGAGCCGCTCGCGCATAGCGCGATAGGCACGCTTCAGCAGCGCGAGGTCGCTGCTGCCCACGGCCGTGAAATAGGTGTCGGGAAAGAACAGTCCCTCGGCGCCGGCCTCGGTCGCCCCGATGCGCGAGAGCAGCTCGGCGTCGGCGAGCCCGGCCGTTTCGTGCGCGATGTCCGGATTCCGGTCGAGCGCTGCGCGCAGCTGCGCGAAGGTCTCGCCTTCGGCGATCGTCACCGATGTCTGCATCACGTCGCCCTGCGTCAGCTTGGCGAGCAGCTGCGGAAGCGTGATGCCTTGCGCGATCTCGTAGCTGCCCGCCTTGATCGCGCGATCGACGCGCCCGATGCGCGCGAGCGCGATCAGGGCTTCCGCGTGCGGCAGCGCGCCGTCGTCGTGCAGCGCGCGTGCGACCTGCGCCAGCGACGCCCCCACGTGCACCTCGAAATCGTAGGGGCTGCGGGGCAGCGGCAACGGCGCGCGATACCACGACCAGCCGATCGCCGCGACGACGGCTCCCGCCACGAGCAGGAATGCGACGAAGGCGGCGGCGATCTTGCGCTTGCGCATCGGGGGTTCGGGTGTGGTTTCGCGACGTTGGGACAGTCGGCGGCCCCTGCGGGGCCAGCGCGGCACCGGCGGGCGAATCGCGCGGATTATAATGGCTCGATGCTCCTCGACGCCTGCCGCAGCGCGCACCGAAGCTCCGGCTTCGCCCTTCGTGCTCGCGCCGGAAGCGGTCGCCGCGGCGTCGCGAACTCGCGCGGCTTCACGCTGATCGAGATCATGGTGGTCATCGTGATCCTTGGCGTGCTCGCGGCCCTGGTCGTGCCGAACATCCTGAGCCGCACCGACGACGCGCGCATCGTCGCCGCCAGGAGCGACCTCGCCTCGATCCGGCAGGCGCTGAAGCTCTACCGCCTCGACAACCAGCGTTATCCGACGACCGAGCAGGGCCTGAAGGCGCTTGTCGTCAAGCCGACGGACCCGCCGGTCCCGTCGAACTGGAAGCCCGGCGGTTACCTCGAGAAGCTGCCGCGCGACCCCTGGGGTCGCCCGTACTTGTACCTGAACCCCGGCCTCAAGAGCGACGTCGACGTCTACACCTACGGTGCCGACGGGCAGCCCGGCGGCAACGGGGCGGACGCCGACATCGGATCCTGGGATCTCTGACGCCGAATGCGTCGCGGCCCCACAGCGACGTCCTGCATCGCCGCCCGCCATGGCCCGCATCCGACGGCGCTGCGGGCGTTCACGCTGGTCGAGATCCTGGTCGTCATCGTGATCCTCGGCATTGCCGCCGGCCTCGCAATGGCGCTGGTGGCGCCCGACCAGCGCGACCGGTCGCTGCGCGAAGCGCGGCGATTCGCGGGCGGGATCGAATACGCGGCGCAGCGCGCGCAGTGGCGCAACCGGATGCTGGGGGTGTCGGTCTCCGGCAACGTGATCCGCTACTGGCGGCGCGACGATGCCGGCGCCCGCTGGCGCCTCGTCGACGACGACGACGTGCTGGAGTCTCACGCGCTCGCGGCCCCCATGCAGGGCGCAGCGCTCGCCTACGCGGGACGGCGGATCGCCGCCGACGCGATCGTTCCGCTGCGCGCCTCGGGCAACAACGAGCCCTTCGCCTTCGCGCTCACCGCCGACGGCTGGCGCACCGTCGTCGCCGCGGACCCGCTGAACCGGGTGTCGATCGACGGCCCGACCCGGCTGCCGCAATGATGCGCGCCGGGCCTGCGGACGATGCGAACGCGGCGAGGGCGCGGCCCAAGCGCCGCCGCCTGCGCCGCTCGCGCGGTTTCACGCTGATCGAGGTGCTGGTCGCGCTGGCCGTCGTCGCCGTCGCCCTCGCCGCCGGGATGCGCGCGCTCGCCCAGACCGCCGACGGCGCGACCACCCTCAAGCTGCGCACGCTCGCGCTGTGGGTCGCGCAGAATCGGCTGGCGCAGGCCCAGCTCCAGGCCCCGTGGCCCGCCGCCGGGACCACCACCGGCTCGGAGCTGCAGGCCCGCGTTCCACTCGCGTGGCGCGAAACCGTGAGCGCGACCCCCAACCCGGCGTTCCGCAGGATCGAGATCGTCGTCGCGCAGCCGGAGCAGCCGGACTACGCGCTGGCGCGCCTCGTCGGTTACCTGGGCAATGCGCCGCATTGATCCCGCGCGCCCGCCGCGGCGCCCCGGGCACGGCGGCGTCCGGGCTCCGGCCCGCAGACACCGCCACGGATTCACGCTGGTGGAAGCGCTGGTGGCCATCGGCATCCTCGGCATCGTCGCGCTGCTCGCGTGGCGCGCAACCGCGGCGATGACCGACAGCGAGGCGCGGATCTCCGCCGAAAGCCGGCACTGGCAGACCCTCGACGCGGTGTTCGCACGGATGGAAGCGGACCTGGGCAAGGCGATTCCGCGCGCGGTGGGCACGCCCGCCGCGCAAGGCATGGGCGGCACCGCGCCGCCGCTGGCGGCGCAGGCGGCTTGGTCGGCGGCACCCGGGGATGCCGCCGGCGACACGGTGCTGGTGTTCTCGCGTGCGGGTCCCGACAGCATCGACGAGCCCGGCACCGCCGGCCAGCGCGTCGGCTACCGGCTTCGCGCCGGCCGTCTCGAGGTCCTGTACTGGCCGCAGCTCGACAACCCCGCCGGCACGCCACCGGTCGCGTACGTGCTCGCCGAAGGCGTCGCGCGATTCCGCGTCCTGCAACTCGCGGACACCGGCGCATGGTCGGCGCGCTGGCCGCTGGCAGGCGCCGCCGCGATCCCGCGCGGCGTGCGCATCGAACTCGCCCTGGCCGACGGCGGCGTCGTCACGCGCACGCTCGCCCTGCAATGAGATCGCCTTCCGGCACGCGCGCAGGACAGCAGGGGCTTGCGCTGATCGTCGCGATGCTCGTCGCAGCCCTCGCGGCCGCGGTGGCGGTGTCGCTGGCCACCGGCGAGTCGATCTGGTCGTCGCGCGTCCTGCATCGGCGCGAGCAGGTGCAGGCGCAGTCGATCGCGCAAGCCGGGGTTCAGTGGGCGCGCCAGATCCTCGACGCCGACGGGCGTGCCGGGCCGACCGATTCCCTGAACGAGCCCTGGGCGCTGCCGCTGCCCGCGACGCCGATCGAGAACGGCACCGTCGAAGGCGACATCGTCGACGCGCAAGGCCTGCTGAACGTCAACGACCTCGCAAGCGCGATGCACGGCAGCGCAGAACGACGGCGCTTCGCGCGGCTCCTTGCAGGCCTCGGCCTGCCCGCGTCGGCGCTGCCGCCGATCGTCGCGTGGGTCACGGCGCGCGAGCGCGCAGCGTCGACCCCCGGCGCGGTCGTCGCGCCCGGCGGCCGCCAGGCGGGCGACCCCGGCCGCAGCGACGCCTTGCGCGTCCAGGAGCTGGCCGAGGTCCCGGGCATGACCCTTGCCACGCTGGCCGCGCTGCTGCCGCGCGTGGCTGCGCTCCCGGTGGACGTTCCGCTCAACGTCAACACGGCCGCACCCGAGCTCCTCGCGGCGTCGATCGCCAACCTCGATCCGACCGCACTCGCGGCGCTGGTCTCGAGCCGGCGCGACCACCCCTTCACCTCGGTCGCCGACTTCCGCGCCCGCCTTCCCGCCGGAGCATCGCTCGGCGACGAGACGATGTATACGGTTGCCAGCCGCTACTTCCTGGTGAGCGTGCGCGCGCGCCAGGGCGAAACGCTCGCACAGGCGCAGGCGCTGATCGAGCGCTCCGGCACCGGCTGGCCCGCGATCGTCTGGCAGACCATCGAATGAGCTTTCGCTACACTGACGTCGGATGATCCTGCGCGTCTTCCTCGAAGGTCCTCCCGGCGACGATCTCGCCGCCGCCTGGCTGCGCGTCGATGACGGCGGTCGCGTGCTGGAACGCGGGCGGAGCACGCCTGCGCACTGGCCCGCGACGCCGCAGGTCGAGGTCGTGCTGGCGGCGCCAGCCGTGCGCCTGGTCGCGCTGCGTTTGCCGCCGCTGCCGCCTGCGCGCCTGCGCGCTGCGGCCGCATATGCGATCGAGGACCAGATCGCGACGCCGATCGACGAAGCCGCGGTCGCAACCGGACCGCAGCGCGACGACGGCAGCGTGCTCGCCGCAGTCGCCTCGGGCGCCACCGTCGCTGCGATCGCGGCGGCCGTCCCGCGCATCGCGCGACTCCTGCCCGAATCGGCGCTGGCGCCGCGCTCCGACGGATGGACCTGGTGCGTGTCGGCGGCGGGCGGCAGCTTCGTCCGGCGCAACGACGGGAGCACGCTGGTCATCGGCGAACCCGCAGCGTCGGGCGCCCTGCCCGCAGAGCTTGCTGCCGCGCTGACCCAGGCGCAGCGCGCCGGACAGGCGCCGCAACGCGTCCACGTCGCGTTCCCCCACGACGCCGCCGGGCTCGCGCGGTGGTCACAGGCGGGCGGGGTGACGTTCGTCGCAGCCACGCCTTTCCGGTGGGACGAAGCCGGACCGGAAGCCTGCGCGCAGGCACCGGACCTGCTCGCGCGCGAAGAGGCTGCGCCCGCGTCCGCTGCGGCGGGTGCAACGCTGCGCGCGTTTCGCCTGCCCCTCGCGATCGCGGCGCTTGCGCTGGCCTTCCATGTGCTCGCGCTGGTCGTCCAGTGGACGTGGCTGTCGTTCGACCACTGGCGCACGTCGCGCACGCTGGTCGCGCTCGCGGCGCAGGCCGGCCTGCCCGGTGCAGCGACCGCCTCGCAGGCGGCGCAGGCCCTTGCGCGCCACCATGCCGGGCTGCTGCATCGCGCGTCGAGGGACGCGCCTGCCGATGCGCTGCCGCTGCTCGCCCGCGCCGCACCGCTGGTCGCGACGATTGCGCCAGGAGCGCTGAAGTCGGCGACCTATGCGGACGGAGCCTGGACGCTGGAGTTCGGCGCCACGCCTGCGGCTGCGCTGGCGGGAATCACGCGCGGCCTGGCCGCTGCAGGCGTCGACGCCCTGGTCGCCCCGGTCGCCTCCGGCACGCGGATGCGCCTGACCCTCGATCCGGTGGCCAGATGACGCCTGCGATGCTCGCGCCCGCCATCGATGCCTGGCATCGCGCCGGCGCGCGTGCGCGTGTCGCGATCGGCACGATCGGCGTCGCGCTGGTCGCGGTCGCGGCCGTGCTGTGGATCGTGGTTCCGCTGCAGGACGCCGTCGGCCGTGCCCGCGAGGGCCTGGTGCGCGACCGGATGCTGCTCGCGGCCGCGCGCAGCGACCTCAGCCTGGACGCAAGCCTCGCGTATGCGCTCGTCCCGGCGCGGGCCGGCGACGCGGCCGCCGCGATCGACCGCGTGCTCGCGCAGCACGGCCTCGTCCCCCTGTCCGCTGCCCACGCGGGGCCGGATGGACGCCTCGACGTCGTCGTCCCGGAGGCCGGCTTCGATGCGCTGCTGCGCGCGCTCGACGCGCTGTCGCGCGACGAGGGGCTGCGCGTCGTCGAAGCGACGCTGCAGGCACGCGTCGCGCCCGGCAGCGTCCGCGCCGAACTCGTCCTCCAGCGCGAGCGCGCGACGCCCTGATGCTGCGAGCCTGGGTCCGCGTCGCGACCGGGCTTGCGCTCGCGATCGCGGCCATCGTCGCGTTCGCGCCGGCAACGATCGCCGACGCCGTGCTCGCGGCGCAGACCGAGGGCGCCTGGCGTCTTTCCGACGCGCAAGGGCAGTGGTGGCGCGGCCGCGCCCTGCTCTGCAGCGGCGACGGGCGCGCGCGATTGCCGCTCGCCTGGCGCGTTGCCCTGCTCCCGCTGATGCGCGGCGTGCTCGCGATCGACTTCGACAGTGGCGGCGGGGCAGATGCAGCGAGCGCAATGCCTTCGCACATCGGGCTGCAGCGCGAGACGCTGTCGCTGCGCGACCTGCGACTGCAGCTCCCTGCTGCGTTCGCGGTCGAGCTCGCACCGCGTCTGGCTGCGCTGGCGCGCGCCGGCATGCTCGACGTCGGCGGCACGCTCGAGCTGCATACCCGCAGCTTCGAATTGGGCCCGGCGGTCGGGCACGGGAGCCTCGATGCGCGCTGGGATGGCGCGCGGCTGGTCGCCGCCGGCACCACCGTCGATCTCGGGAAGGTCACGCTCGCCGTCGCAGCGCAGCAGGGGCGCCTGCGGGGAACCCTGCGCAATAGCGGCGGCGATCTCGCGCTGGAGGGCAGCATCGAGGGCACGATCGGCGGCACCGTCGCCGGCAGCAATGCCGGCATTCCCGGATCCGTCGAGGCGGCCATCACGCTGAAGCCCCTGCCGTCGACGCCCGAGGCATTGCGCCGCAGCCTGCCGATGCTGGGTGCGCCGGATGCCTCGGGTGCCGTCCACGTCACCCTGCACGCAAGCCGATGAGCACGCGCGACGGCCGGCAGCGCGCGGCGAAGACGCCGGTCGCGCCGGCGCGGGTGCCCGGCGTCGACACGCTGCGCGGAATCGCGATCGTCGCGATGGCGATCTACCACTTCTGTTTCGACCTGCGCTATTTCGGCTTCCTGCGCGCCGACCTCGAGCACGACTGGCGCTGGATCAGCGCGCGCACGCTGATCCTGTCGACGTTCCTGCTCGTCGCCGGAGTGAGCGCCGTCCTTGCCGACCGCGCGGATCCGGGCAGGACATCGCGGCGCTGGCTGGTCCACGTCGGGTTGATCGCCGCCGCGGCGCTCGCGGTAAGCGTCGGAAGCTGGCTGATGTTCCCGCAGACCTGGATCTGGTTCGGCGTGCTGCACGCGATCGCGGCATCGCTGCTCGTCGCGCGTCCGTTCCTGCGCCGGCCGGCGCTCGCCGCCGCAGCGGGCATCGCGATCGTCGGCGCGGGCCTGGTGTTCCACGACGCCGCGTTCGACAACCGGCTGCTCGGCTGGCTCGGATTCATGACGGCGAAGCCCCCGACCGAGGATTACGTGCCGCTGTTTCCGTGGACCGGCGTACTGCTGCTCGGCATCGCCGCGGGCCACGCGCTCTCCCGCGGGCGCTTTGCCGCACTGGCGCCGCTGTCACGCGCGCCTGCGCTGCTCGGCTTCCTCGGCCGGCACAGCCTTGCCTTCTACTTGCTGCACCAGCCGGTGCTGATCGGCGCGCTGTGGATGTTCGTCAGGATTCGAGCAGCTTGAGGCGCTGCACCTTGCCGGAAGGCCCTTTCGGCAGCTCGTGCATGAACCGGATCACGCTGGGCGTCTTGTAGCGTCCGAGCTCCGCCTCGCAGTACGCCCGCAGCTCGCCTTCGCTCACCACCATCCCGGGCTTCAGCACCACCGCGGCCAGGATCTCCTGACCGTAATGCGGGTCGGGGATCCCGACCGCAGCCGCTTCGAGGATCGCCGGATGGCGGTACAGCGCCTCGTCGATCTCCCGCGGCGCGATGTTCTCGCCGCCCTTGATGATCAGCTCCTTGAGCCGCCCGGTGATGAAGTAGAACCCGTCGGCGTCGCGCTTGCCGAGGTCACCGGTGTGCAACCAGCCGTCGGGCTCCAGCGCTTTCGCCGTCGCCTCGGGCGACTTGTAGTACGCCTTCATCACGTTCGCGCCGCGGATCATGATCTCCCCGGGCTCTCCATCCGGCAGGTCGCGGCCGGTACCGGGGTCGATGACCTTGGCCTCGTTGCCGAAAGCCTGCCCCGGGCTGCCGATCCTGCGCTGCGCCGGATCGAGCGGATTGGTGAACACCGGCGCGGCAGTCTCGGTGAGTCCCATCGTCTCGATGATGCCGATGCCGAAACGCTCCTCGAACGCGCGGTGGAGCTCCGGCGGCAGCGGCGCCGACGCCGACCGGCAGAAGCGTATCGCCGCCAGGTCGAGTCCGGCCGCGCGCGGATCGGGGCCCGCGAGCAGGTAGGAAATGATCGTCGGAACCACGTTGATCCACGTGCAGCGATGGCCGCAGGCGAGGTTCCAGAATTCGCCGGTCGAGAACCTTCGCGGCATCACCAGGCTGCCGCCGTGCACCAGCGGCGCGACGGCGGTGACGATCTGCGCGTTGATGTGATAGAGCGGCAGCACGGCGAGCACGCGGTCGCGCTCGGTAAGCGCGTGCGCCCGCGACACGAAGCTGCCGCCCGCGATCACGTTGCGCTGCGTCAGCACGACGCCCTTGGGGACGCCCGTCGTGCCGGACGTGTACATCATCAGCGCATCGTCGCCGGGGAGGCAG
>JAJXTF010000104.1 GCA_021784125.1 Pseudomonadota bacterium
GGCGCCGCGTCGACCGCGAGCTGCGCCCTCGAGGCGACCAACCTCGGCCTGGGCGGCATCATTTCCAGCAGCAGCTGGGGCTCGGCGGGCGCGGGTTTCAACGGCGATGGCGCGACGGATCCGTCGGGCGGGGGCACCCACGGCGGTGGCTATTCCTGGGCCAACGGCATGCTGGGCGGGACGAGCGATTCGGTCTGCGACTTCAGCGCGCCGGGCGGCTTCGGCGGCGGGGGTACTGGCAATGGCTGCGACGGCGGTGGCGGCGGCGGTGGCTACTCGGGCGGGGACGGAGGCCGGGTCGCAGGCGGCGGCGGCTCGTTCAACAGCGGCGCCAGCCCGACGGCGACGGCCGGCGTCGGCGTTGGCGACGGCAGCATCGTCATCCAGGATGTGGCGGTCGCGACGGCCGTGGCGGTACCGACCCTTTCGCAGTGGGGCGTGATCCTTCTGTCGGGGCTGCTGGCCATCGGTGCGTTCGCGACGCTGCGTCGTCGGCAAGCCTAGAGCGCTTCGTCCGAAAGGCCCGCCCTTCCGGGGCGGGCCTTTTGTTTAGGTTGTGCCGCGTTGCGCTCGTGCGGGCGGTGGCGATGCTGGATGCGCGCGGGCGAATATTCGGTTCGGGACGGCCGCATTCCGGCCGTATAATCCCTTCGCCGACCGCGGGAACGTTCCGGACGGCAAGGGGCGAATCCTCGTGCAATTCGCAAGCCGCCACTACGGCAATGTCATCGTCGCCGTGCCATCGGGTCGCATCGACCATGCGGCCGCCGCCCCTTTCGAGCTGGCGCTCGCGCCTCTCCTCGGCAATTCCGACGCCTCGGGACTCGTACTCGATTTCGGCAGCGTCGACTACATCAGCAGCGTCGGCCTGCGGGTCCTGATGATCGCCGCGAAGCAGTTGCGCGCGCGCAAGGCGCGGATCGCGGTGACGACGCTGCAACCGGTCGTCGCCGAGATCTTCAAGATCAGCCGCTTCGATGCCGTCGTCGAGGTCTTCCCCTCGCTGCGCGGCGCGCTGGGCGCCCTGTCGCCGGAAGCGCGCGACGCGTACGACGCCGGCTGAGCGCGAGGATGCGGAGAATCCGTTTCTGGGGCACACGCGGGTCGTTGCCGGTCGCCCTCACCGCGCGCGACGTCCGGCGCAAGATCGCGGCGGCCTTGCGTGACGCTGCGGGCCGAAGCTTCGTGACCGACGGCGAGATCGACGAATACATCGACGGCCTGGCCTTCGATGTCGCCGGCACTTACGGCGGCCACACGTCCTGTGTCGAGCTGGAGACCGGCGACGCCGAGTACGTGGTGTGTGACCTCGGAAGCGGCTTGCGTCCGTTCGGGCAGGCGGCAATTGCGCGCCACGGACCGGCGGCGCCGCAGACCTATCACCTGTTCGTCTCGCACCTGCACTGGGATCACATCATGGGCCTGCCGTTCTTCACGCCGGCCTACATTCCGGGCAACCGCGTCATCTTCTACGGGGGGCATGCCGAGCTCGAGCATGCGCTGCGCCGGCAGATGGAGCCGCCGTCGTTCCCGGTTCCGTTCTCGACCTTCAACGCCGCCATCGAGTTCGTGCATCTGGAGCCTGGCCGGGTCCACGACGTCGCGGGCATGCGCGTGACGCTGAAGCGCCAGCACCACACGGGCGATTCCTACGGCTACCGGTTCGAGAAGAACGGGCACACGGTCGTCTACACGACCGATTCGGAGCACAAGCTCGCCGATCCCGAAGAGAGTGCGGGTTTCGCCGAGTTCTTCCGCGAGGCCGACGTCGTGATCTTCGACGCGATGTACTCGCTGGCCGAGGCCACGTCGGTCAAGGCGGACTGGGGCCATTCGAGCAACATCGTCGGCGTCGAGCTGTGCCAGCTCGCGCGTGCGCGGCAGTTCTGCATGTTCCATCACGAGCCGGCGCTCGACGACACCGCCATCTCGAAGGTGCTGGCGGAGACGCGGCGCTTCGAGGAGATCACGCGGACCGGGGCAGCGCTGCAGGTCACCACCGCCTACGACGGGATGGAAATCAGGTTGTGACGGCGGGGGCGCCGGAGGACGTCGGGCTCCGGACGACCCGGGTACGCATGACCGGCGTGGCGATCCTAGTCGCATTCGCCATCGTCCTCGCCATGGGCTGGACTGCCCGCCTGCCGCTGCAGACCGAATGGTTCGACGCGTATCAGGTGATCTCCCCGCGTCGGGTCGACGCGTCGCCGGTGACGATCGTCGAGATCGACGACGGGAGCCTCGCGACCCTGGGCCGCTGGCCCTGGCCGCGGACGCGGCTCGCCCAGCTGATCCACACGATCAGCGGCGCCGGTCCGGCCGCCATCGGGGTCGACATCGTGATGCCCGAGCCCGATCCGCTGTCGCCGGACACGCTGCTCCCGCGCATCGACGCCGACGCGGCGCTGTCCGACAGGCTCGGGGAGTTGCCGTCCACCGACAAGGAGCTGGCGAGCGCCCTCGCCACGGCGCCGACGGTGCTGATCACCGCGGGCTCGCCGGGGCCCTCGGTCAATCCGCTGCGCGTCGCGCCCTTCGTCGTTCGCGATGCACATGCATCGGCCGAGTCGGCTGCGCGCGCCGTGTCGCGTCTGATCGCCTTTCCGGGCGCGATGGCGAGCCTCCCGCTGCTCGAGGACGCGGCCTCGGGCTGGGGTTTCGTTTCCGCCGACGATCCGCGCGGCGTGCTGCGCCGCGTTCCGCTGGTCGCGAACGTCAACGGCACGCTGGCGCCCGCACTGGCGGTCGAGATGTGGCGGGTCGCGCTGCGCGTGCCCGCGCTGCGTCTCGCGACTGCGGGTGGCGAGGTGAAAGGCGTCACGGTTGGAAACCGGTTCTTCCCCACCGAGAGCGATGGCGCGGCCCGGATCTGGTTTTCGCACCACGATCCGGGACGGTTCGTGTCGGCGCTCGACGTGCTCGAGGGACGCGTCGACCCCGGACGGTTTGCGCACAGATTCGTGCTGATCAGCGTCACGGCGGCCGCGCTCGGCGATTACCTGTGGACGCCGGTGGGCGAAAAGATGGCGGGCAGCGAGATCCACGCGCAACTGCTCGAGAACATGTACGACGGCACGCTGCTCCAGCGCCCCTCGTGGGCGCCGCTGGCCGAGGCTGCCGGCTTCCTGGTTCTCGGCGGGCTGCTCGTCTGGGCGGTTCCGCGCTGGCCGATGCGCTACACGTCGCTGCTCGCGCTCGGCTGCGTCGTCGTTGCGCTGGCCGTGGGGCTCGGCGTCTTCAAGGGTGAGCGCCTGCTGTTCGACGCCGCGACGCCGGTGGCGGGACTGCTCCTGCTGTCCGGCGCGCTGCTCGCGCTGACGCTCGCCGATGCGACGCGCAACCGCAAGGCCCTCGAGCAGGTCCTGCAGCGCCAGCGCGAGGAAGCGGCGCGCGTGGCCGGCGAGCTGCAGGCGGCCCAGCGCATCCAGCGGGAGATGCTGCCGTTGCCGGAGCGGCTGCGCGATCCGCGCGTCGAGATCGCTGCGTCGATGGAGCCGGCGCAGGAAGTGGGCGGCGACCTCTACGACTTCTACATGCTCGACGATCACCGGCTGTTCTTCATGCTCGGCGACGTCTCGGGCAAGGGCCTGTCGGCCGCGATGTTCATGGCGGTCAGCAAGGCGCTGTACCGCAGCGCCGCGCTGCGCTCGCTCGACGTCGACGTCGGGACGCTGATGTCGGCGGCCAATCGCGAGGTCGCGCGCGACAATCCGTCGTCGCTGTTCGTCACCGTGTTCGCCGGCGTGCTCGATCTCGCGTCGGGTGAGCTCGATTACTGCAGCGCAGGCCAGGAGAGCCCCTACCTGATCCGCCCGGCGACGCGGGACCTGCAGCGCCTCGCCGGCGGCGGGGGGCCGCCGCTGTGCGCGGTCGACGACTACGCCTATGCGAGCGCGCAGGCGAGCCTCGCCTCCGGTGACGTCCTGTGCATCGTCAGCGACGGCGTCACCGAGGCGCAGAACGCCGCGCAGGAACTCTACGGCAGCGAGCGCGCGGCGCCGGTGCTCGCCGCCGCGGATTCGGCGCGCGAGGCCGTCGAGCTGCTGCGTGCCGACGTCAGGGCTTTCGCCGGCGATGCCGATCCGGCGGACGACATGACGGTGCTCGCGCTGTGCTGGCGCGGGCAAAGCGTTGCCGAGTGACGCTGGTCACGGATTCTCAAGGTGCCTTGGTGCCGGCGAGCGCGAGCGCCGCCCGATCGAAGGTGTAGGTACCCCGGTACGGCCGCTCCCGGCGTGGTGCAGTAATCCGGGCCTTGTTGACAATCAGCGCGTCGGTGAGATCCGCCGTTCGGAGACCGGCGGCCGTTCTGACCGGCTTCGCGTCGATGTAGTCATTGAGTGCCGACCAGACTGCTTGCCGGCTTTCGAACACGACATTGAGCTCTTCCAGCAGTCCGGTCACGACCGCGACGACGTCCTCTCTGCTTGCGTTGTAGCGCTTGCCCCTCAGTGTCCAGATGGTCTCCGCGAGAACCACGTCGGTAACCAGCACCTCCCGTTCCGTTTCGAAC
The DNA here is from genome assembly GCA_021784125.1 of Pseudomonadota bacterium. Lineage (GTDB taxonomy): Bacteria > Pseudomonadota > Gammaproteobacteria > Burkholderiales > Casimicrobiaceae > VBCG01. Next base: position 4,514 of record JAJXTF010000104.1, read on the forward strand.
AGCTTCCGGGCGCGTTCGGATTGCGCGGCGTCGTCATCGAGAAGCCGCCGTAGAAGAACATTCGTATCGAGGGCAATCACCGGGTTGCCCCGGATTTCGGCGCATGCTGCCTGCGCTTAAGGACCGTGTCGGCCAGCGATTGCTCCTCGGAGAATCGCGGGTCGGCGCGCAGGTGCTTGAGGATCGCCGCGCTCTTGCCCGTCGCTTTCCTGAGGATCGTGATCCGGCCGTGATGCTCCAGAATCTCGAGTTCGTCCCCCGGCTGCACGTGAAGCCTGTCGCACAACTCTTTCGGGAGCGTGACCTGTCGTTTGGGACTCAGAATGGGCATCGGCGGCTTCTTTACTATTTAGAAATAGTAAAGATAATGAGCTCGACGCGCGCTGTCAATCGGCAAGGTGTCGAGCCGGCCTTGCGGGTCGAGCCCCGGGCCCGCCGCACGAATGCCTACCGTACGATGATCTCGACGCGGCGGTTGCGTGCCTCGGACACGCCCTGGGCGGTGGCCACGAGCGGGTCGCGCTTGCCGCGGCCCTCGGCGACGATGTCCTCCGCGGGAATGCCGCGCTCGATCAGTGCGTTGCGGATGGCATCGGCACGCTGCAGCGACAGCCTGTCGTTGTAGGCGTCGGTGCCGACGCTGTCGGTGTGCCCGATGACGACGATGTCGGGTACCGGATGTCTGGCGATGTCGGGGAAGACGCTCTCGAAGACACGCTTCGAATCTTCGGTGAGTTCGTTGCCGCCTTCGACGAAATAGAGCGTGAAGCTTTGCGGGCGCGCCGGCTGGGCGGCGAGGGCCCGGCCGAATCTTGCCTCGACCTCCTTGGGGCTGGATTCGAACGCGCGCGGCCCCTGGGTCGTCGTCGTCGCCGCGGCGTAGGGCTTGTCGAGGAGGACCTCCCGGTCGCCTTGCTTCACGGCCAGAACGGACCGGTGGCCATCCTGGGCCGGAAGCAGCACGACCTCTCCGGTCGGCGTTGCGCAGGCCGCGACCAGCGCGGCTGCGCCGACCGCGAGACCGAGCCGCATGCACCGCCGGATCCACCGCCCCCCGGCCCACGACCCGGCATCGCCGACGTCAGTGCGCAACGGAGCCGGCATCGACGCTGACGACGAACTCGGTGCCGCGCACGCCGAGGATCGCGGATGGCGTGCGCACGGTCATCGCCCCGGGCGATTGCCGGGCGAGCCGGCCGGAGACGACCGCGAGCGTGCCTTTCGACAGCGACGTGTCGAAGCGGCCCTGGTTGGTCGTCGTGTCGAACGCGTACTGGTCGAGCGCGAGCACGCTGTTGGGTCCCGCGGAAAGCAGCGAGTTGTCGCTCATGGTGATGCCGACCGAGCCATCGGCGCCGGTCTTCACGACATCGCCTTGCTGGAGGCGCACGCCGAGGCGCCCCTGCAGTGCCTGGCTGCCGCGGTCGATAGTCACGTTGCCGCTGGAGACCTTGACCTGGCCGATGTCCGCCGCCTGCGTCGATGCTGCGGCGAACAGCAGCACGGGCAGCGCCAAACCCCATCGAAGCATGGTTCCCTCCTCACCGGGCGATGCGGACTACGTACAATGCCGGCCCTCTGCTGCAGCGAGCGATGGCAAACGACGACTCCGTCGCAGGCGCCGAGCGCAGCGTGTTTCCGGCGCGCCTCGAAATCCTGCCCTAAACCGCCGCGTTTGTCGAAACCTGGTGCACGGACATGGTCAGCCCGTCCGGAGCGGATGCCCTCAGCCCGGCAGCGCGCGCACCAGCCACGCCCGCATCCGCGCCGCGTAGACGTTGACGGCCAGCCCGGCCAGCACCAGCCCGACCCCCGCCATCTGCAGCGGCGCGAGCGATTCCCCGAGGAACAGCGCACCGCTGGCGAGTCCCGACACCGGGATCAGCAGCGCGAAGGGCGCGACGAGTCCGGTCGGATAGCGATGGAGCATGCGCGCCCAGGACGCGAAACCGAAGATCGTCGCGAAATACGCCAGGAAGAGTGCGCATCCCCAGGCAAGGGCGCTCGCCGACGCGATCGCATGCAGCACGGCCGGCCCGCCCTCGAAAAGATACGACGCGGCGAGCAGCGGCAGCGGCGGCGCGAGGCTCGACCACACGACGAGATCGAGCATGTTCGCGCGATACCGGCGAGCCGCATGCTTGGCGACGATGTTGCCGACGGCCCAGGCCACCGCGGCGACGATCACCAGCCCGAGTCCGGCCAGCGTCGAATCGGCACCCTGACCGATGCGGTGGAAGGCGAGCAGCACGACGCCCAGTCCCGCGACGATCGCCCCGAGGACGTTCTCGGCATGCACGCGGTCGCCGAGGAACGCGATCCCGAGGCCGATGGTGAAGAATGCCTGCAGCTGGATCACCAGCGACGACAGCCCCGCCGGCATGCCGAGCCGCATGCCCAGGAAGAGCAGGCCGAACTGGAAGACCCCGATCGCGAGGCCGTAGACGATCACCAGTGCGGCCGGCATCCGGGGCGGCCGCACGAAGAACACCATCGGCACGGCGGCGAAGAAGAAGCGCAGCGCGGCGAAGGCGAATGGGGGTATCTCGTCGAGTCCGACCTTGATCGGCACGAACGAGAAGCCCCACAGGGCGACGACGGCGAGGATCAGCGCGAGATCGCGCGGGGCGAGGCGGGCGGAGGCCACGATCGAGCTTAACACCGGCCGCGATTTCCCCTTTGCGCGCGCGCGGAGGACCTCCCCTTTGCTCGCACGCCGCCGTCCACGCCCCGTGCATTGACGTTTACGTAAACGTCATGTAACGTGATTCCGCGCCAGTGCGCGCGCGACGCCGGCGTCGCCGCATCCGGGACCCCGGGGTTCCGGTAAGCTTTTCCATGCCCCGTTGCGGGCAAGCTCATCAACGCGCCGATGCGACCGTCGCCGACGGAGGCATCCGCTGCTCGCGAGGTCCGCGATGAACGACTCGACACGCCAGCCGCTGGTCTACAAGCCCCGCGCCAAGCTGCGCTTCGTCACGGCGGCGAGCCTGTTCGACGGCCACGACGCGTCGATCAACATCATGCGCCGGATCCTGCAGGCAACGGGCTGCGAGGTGATCCATCTCGGGCACAACCGGTCGGTCGAGGAGATCGTCGACTGCGCGATCCAGGAGGATGCGCAGGGCATCGCGATCTCGTCCTACCAGGGCGGCCACGTCGAGTTCTTCAAGTACATGCTCGACCTGCTGCGCGAGCACGGCGCCGGGCACATCAAGGTCTTCGGCGGCGGCGGCGGCGTGATCGTCCCCGCCGAGATCCGGGAGCTGCAGGACTACGGCGTCGCGCGGATCTTCTCCCCCGAGGACGGCCAGAAGCTCGGCCTGCAGGGCATGATCAACGAGATCGTCGCTGCGGCCGACTTCGACCTGGCCAAGTCGCCTCCGCCGTCGCTCGCCGAGCTCGCATCGCCGGACGGTTACGTCAGGGCGCGCAGCCTCGCGCGCGCCATCACCGTGCTGGAGGGCGGCGACGCGCCGCCTTCGCTGCGGGAGGCGCTCCATGCGGCAGCGGCACTGGCGAAGGCCCCGGTGCTGGGCATCACCGGCACCGGCGGCGCCGGCAAGAGCTCGCTGACCGACGAGCTGGTGCGGCGCTTCCGCCTCGACCAGCAGGATCGCCTGAAGATCGCGATCGTCTCGATCGACCCGTCGCGGCGCAAGTCCGGCGGTGCCCTGCTGGGCGACCGGATCCGGATGAACGCGATCCATGCACCGAACATCTACATGCGCTCGCTCGCGACCCGCGATGCCGGCAGCGAGATCTCCAGGGCCCTGCCCGACGCGATCGCAGCGTGCAAGGCTGCCGGATTCGATCTCGTCGTCGTCGAGACCTCGGGCATCGGCCAGGGCGACGCCGCGATCGTCCCGCACGTCGACCTGTCGCTCTACGTGATGACCCCCGAATTCGGCGCCGCGTCGCAACTCGAGAAGATCGACATGCTCGATTTCGCCGATTTCGTCGCGATCAACAAGTTCGACCGCAAGGGTGCACAGGACGCGCTGCGCGACGTGCGCAAGCAGTACCAGCGCAACCGCGAGGCCTGGAAGACCCCGCCCGAGGAGATGCCCGTCTTCGGGACCATCGCATCGCGCTTCAACGACGACGGCGTGACCGCGCTCTACCAGTCGCTCGCGGCGGCGCTGCGCGCGCGGGGCCTTGCGCTGCAGCCGGGGGCCCTGCCGGCGGTCGCCACGCGGCATTCGACCCAGCAGCGGGCGATCGTCCCGGCGCCGCGCGTGCGCTATCTCGCCGAGATCGCGGAGCGCGTGCGCGGCTATCACCGTCATGCCCGCGAGCAGGCGGCGGTCGCGCGCGAGCGCCAGCAGTTACTCGCGACCAAGAGGATGCTCGCGGCGGCCCCCACCCCCGGTCCCTCTCCCGCAAGCGGGCGAGGGGAGGACGAGGGGGCCATCGACCGCCTGATCGCCGAGCGCGAAGCGCGGCTCGATCCCCGCTCGAAGAAGCTCCTCGACATGTGGCCACGCACCAGGGCCGCGTACGCGGCCGACGAGTACGTCGTGAAGATCCGCGACCGCGAGATCCGCACCGCGCTCACCACGACATCGCTCTCCGGCACCAGGCTGCGCAAGGTGGCGCTGCCCGGCTACGAGGACGACGGCGAGATCCTGCGCTGGCAACTCGCCGAGAACGTCCCCGGCAGCTTTCCGTTCACCGCCGGCGTGTTCGCCTTCAAGCGCGAAAACGAGGATCCGACGCGGATGTTCGCGGGCGAAGGCGATCCGTTCCGCACCAACCGCCGCTTCCACCTGCTCGCCGACGGCATGCCGGCCAAGCGCCTGTCGACGGCCTTCGACTCGGTGACGCTCTACGGCAACGATCCCGACCGCAGACCCGACATCTACGGCAAGGTCGGCAATTCGGGCGTGTCGATCGCGACGCTCGACGACATGAAGGTGCTGTATTCGGGCTTCGACCTCTGCGCCCCGAACAACTCGGTGTCGATGACGATCAACGGCCCCGCGCCGACGATGCTCGCGATGTTCATGAACACGGCGATCGACCAGCAGATCGAGAAGTTCGCGCAGGACAACGGCCGCGAGCCCACCGAGGACGAGGCCGCGAAGATCCGCGCCTGGACGCTCGCCACCGTCCGCGGCACCGTGCAGGCGGACATCCTGAAAGAGGACCAGGGCCAGAACACCTGCATCTTCTCCACCGAGTTCAGCCTCAAGGTGATGGGCGACATCCAGCAGTATTTCGTCCATCACAACGTGAAGAATTTCTACTCGGTGTCGATCTCGGGCTATCACATCGCCGAGGCGGGCGCGAACCCGATCTCGCAGCTCGCCTTCACGCTCGCCAACGGCTTCACCTTCGTCGAGGCCTATCTCGCGCGCGGCATGCACGTCGACGATTTCGCGCCCAACCTGTCGTTCTTCTTCAGCTACGGGATGGATCCCGAGTACGCGGTGATCGGTCGCGTCGCGCGCAGGATCTGGGCGGTGGCGATGCGCGAGCGCTACGGCGCGAACGAGCGCAGCCAGAAACTGAAGTTCCATTCCCAGACCAGCGGGCGGAGCCTGCACGCCCAGGAGATTTCCTTCAACGACATCCGCACCACGCTGCAGGCGCTGATCTCGACCTACGACAACACCAACTCGCTGCACACCAACGCCTACGACGAGGCGATCACGACGCCGACCGAGGACAGCGTGCGCCGCGCGATGGCGATCCAGCTGATCATCAACCGCGAATGGGGGCTCGGGAAGAACGAGAACCCCAACCAGGGGTCGTTCATCCTCG
>JAJXTF010000105.1 GCA_021784125.1 Pseudomonadota bacterium
GCGATCAGGATCACGAACACCAGCGGCGCCTGCCAGCTGTAGAACGTGAACACGCGGACCGTGACCGGATCCGCGTTCTGCAGCGAGATGAACAGCAGTGCGACGAAGATGACCGCCGTGAAGATCCAGCGCAGCACGCTCATGCCCGTCGTCCGAAAAAAAAGGCGGCCTGCGCGCTCACGCCGGCCGCCTGATCGAGAGTCATCTTCCGGGTCAATCCTGCGCGGCGTCGAAATCGACGCGTTCGCGCAATTCCTTCCCGGCCTTGAAATGCGGCACGTACTTCTCCGGCACCTGCACCTTCTCGCCCGACTTGGGGTTGCGTCCGGTGCGCGGCGGCCGGTGATTCAGGCCGAAGCTGCCGAACCCGCGGATCTCGATGCGTTCGCCCTTCGCGAGGCTCTCGGCCATCGCGTCGAGCACCATCTTGACCGCTAGCTCGGCATCCTTGGCGACCAGTTGCGGGAACTGCGCCGCGAGGCGGTCGATCAGCTCCGATTTGGTCATCGCACCGTCCCCGTCGTCAGCCGTTGGCCTTGTTGTCGAGCTTGGCCTTCAGCAGCGCACCGAGGTTGGTGGTGCCCGTATTGGCGCCCTGGTTCTCCGCGCTCATCCGCTGCATCGCCTCGCCTTCCTCGGCATTGTCCTTCGCCTTGATCGACAGGTTGATGCTGCGGTTCTTGCGGTCGACGTTGATGATCATCGCGGTCACCGCATCGCCTTCCTTCAGGCGCGTGCGGATGTCCTCGACACGGTCGCGCGAGACTTCCGATGCGCGCAGGTAGCCCTCGATCTCGCCGCCGAGTGCCACGATCGCGCCCTTGGCGTCGAGGCTCTTGACCGTCCCCGTGACGATGCTGCCCTTGTCGTGGGTCGCGACGAAGTTGTTGAACGGATCGCCTTCGAGCTGCTTGATGCCCAGCGAGATGCGCTCGCGCTCGACGTCGATCGCCAGCACCACGGCCTCGACTTCCTGGCCCTTCTTGTAGTCGCGCACCGCCGTTTCGCCGGGATTCGCCCACGACAGGTCGGACAGGTGCACCAGGCCGTCGATGCCGCCGGGCAGGCCGACGAACACGCCGAAGTCGGTGATCGACTTGATCTGGCCCGAGACCTTGTCGCCCTTCTTGTAGTTCATCGCGAAATCGTCCCAGGGATTGGCCATGCACTGCTTCATCCCCAGCGAGATGCGGCGGCGGTCCTCGTCGATCTCGAGGATCATCACCTCGACCTCGTCGCCCAGCTGCACGACCTTGGTCGGATGGATGTTCTTGTTGGTCCAGTCCATTTCCGAGACGTGGACCAGGCCTTCGATGCCCGACTCGATCTCGACGAACGCGCCGTAATCGGTGATGTTCGTGACCTTGCCGAACAGGCGCGTGCTCGGCGGATAGCGCCGTGACAGTCCGACCCACGGATCGTCGCCCAGCTGCTTCAGCCCCAGCGAGACGCGATTCTTCTCCTGGTCGAACTTCAGGACCTTCGCGGTCACCTCGTCGCCGACCGCCAGCACTTCCGACGGATGCTTGACGCGACGCCACGCGAGGTCGGTGATGTGCAGCAGGCCGTCGATGCCGCCCAGGTCGACGAACGCGCCGTAATCGGTGATGTTCTTGACGATGCCCTTGACGACCGCGCCTTCCGACAGCGTCGAGAGGAGCTTTTCGCGTTCCTCGCCCAGGCTCTCCTCGAGCACGGCGCGGCGCGAGACGACGACGTTGTTGCGCTTGCGGTCGAGCTTGATGACCTTGAAGTCGAGCTGCTTGTTCTCGTAGGGCGCCGTGTCCTTGACCGGACGGATGTCGACCAGCGACCCCGGCAGGAACGCGCGGATGCCGTTGATCATGACGGTGAGGCCGCCCTTGACCTTGCTGGTGACGAGGCCCTGGACGACCGAGCCCTGTTCCATCGAGGCTTCGAGGTCGTGCCAGGCCTTGAGGCGCTTCGCCTTGTCGCGCGACAGGCGCGTCTCGCCATAGCCGTTTTCGAGGCTCTCGATCGCGACGGTGACGAAATCACCCGCCTTGACCTCGATTTCCCCGTTGTCGCTCTTGAATTCCTCGATCGGGATGAAGCTCTCCGACTTCAATCCGGCGTTGACGACGACGACGTTGTAGTCGACGCGGATGACTTCGGCGGTGATCAGTTCGCCCTGGCGCATTTCCTGGCGCGCGAGCGACTCCTCGAACAGCGCGGCGAAATTCTCGATGCCCGCGGTCGGCGTGGAGGTTTGAGTGGCAATAGCCATCGGGTTCGTTTCCTTTGTCGATAACGCCGCCTGTTGCGAGAACCCTGTATCTCGCCCGAAGCGGGTTGGTGGTTGAAGATCCGGATGCACGCGCCGGCTAAGGTAAGCGCAGGCTCCGATTCGTTGCTCTGGTACCGGTTACACCGTCATCCGCGCCCGCCCGCACCGCCGCGCGCCTGGTAGAGCGCCAGGACGGCATCGGTGACTGCGGAGACCGACAGGTCGGTCGAATCCAGGACCACCGCGTCCGCGGCCGGCGCGAGCGGCGCTGCCGCTCGGCTCGAGTCACGGGCATCGCGCTCCCGGATGTCGCGCAAAAGGTCGTCCATTTTAGCGGAGATTCCTTTTTCGATCAACTGCTTATGGCGACGCCCCGCCCTCGCCTCGGCGCTCGCCGTCAGGAAGACCTTGAGCCGGGCGTCCGGGAACACGACCGTGCCCATGTCGCGCCCCTCCGCGACCAGGCCCGGCGGGGCACGGAACGCCCGCTGCCGCGCCAGCAGCGCACTGCGCACCGGGGCGTGAACGGCCACCCGGGATGCCATCGCCGACACCGCTTCGCTGCGCAGGGCCTCGGTGACGTCCCGGCCCTCGACACCGATCCGGCCGCCGCTGAAGTCCGGCGCCAGCGTCCCGGCGATCCCGGTGAGCCCCGGCACGTCGTCGGCGGCGACGTTCCGCTCGAGCGCCAGGAGCGCGACCAGCCGGTACAGCGATCCGCTGTCGAGGTAGCGCAATCCCAGCGCCCGGGCGACGCGCTCGGCGACGGTTCCCTTGCCCGACGCCGCGGGCCCGTCGATGGCGATGACCGTCGGCAGCGCCTGCGCCGCCGGGCCGGTCGCCCCGCCGGCGATCTGCGCGAAGCGCTCGAAGAAGTCGGGAAAGGTCTTGCGCACGCATGCCGGATCGTTGATCGTCACCCCGGCGCCGCCGAAGGCCGCCAGCGCGAAGCACATCGCCATCCGGTGGTCGTCGTAGGTGTCGATCGCCGCATGCCGGAACGACGCCAGCGGCGCGACCTCGAGCCAGTCTTCGCCGACCGCGACGTCCGCGCCCAGCTTGGCGAGCTCGGTCGCCATCGCCGCGATGCGGTCGGTCTCCTTGACCCGCCAGCTGCCGATGTTGGTGAGCCGCGTCGGCGCACCGGCGAACAGCGCGACGATCGCCAGCGTCATCGCCGCATCGGGGATCGCGAGGCAGTCGATCCTGCCCCCGGCGAGCGGACGGCCGCGCCGCGCCTCGATCCAGTCGTCGCCGTAGCGCAGGTCTGCACCCTGTTTCGCCAGCACGTCGGCGAAAGCCACGTCGCCCTGGGTCGAGTTGCGCCCCACGCCGGTGACGCGCACCGGGCCCCCGCCGATGACGCCGGCGGCGAGGAAATACGACGCGGACGAGGCGTCTCCCTCGACGTGCAGCGTTCCCGGACTCGCGTAGCGCGCGCCGGCCTCGACGCGGAACGTCGAGGGATCGGGGGTCGCCACGCCGACCCCGAAGCGCTGCATCAGGCGCGTCGTGATCTCGACGTAAGGACGCGAAATCAGCGGGGTGACCAGCTCGACCGTCGTCGCCGCGTCGGCTGCGCCCCGCGCGACCGGCAAGGCGATCAGCAGCGCCGACAGGAACTGGCTGGACACGTCGCCGCGGATCGGGATGCGCCCGCCCGCGCGACCGCCGGCGGGCCCGATCGCAAGCGGCGGGAAACCGGCACTGGCGAGGTAGTCGAGCTCGCAGCCCTGGTGGCGCAACGCGTCGACCAGGTCCCCGATCGGCCGCTCGCGCATTCTGGCCACACCGTCGATCCTGTACTTGCCCCCCTGCATCGCGAGCACCGCGGTCAGCGGTCGCACCGCGGTCCCTGCGTTGCCGAGGAAGAGGCTCGCGCTCCGATTGGGAAACGCGGGCCCGACGCCGACGACGACGCAGTCGCCGCTCCCGCGGTCGTGTTCGATGCGCACGCCGAGCAGACGCAGCGCCTCGATCATCCTCTGCGTATCGTCGGCGTCGAGCAGGCCGGTGAGCCGCGTGGTCCCGTCCGCCAGTGCAGCGAGCAGCAGCGAGCGGTTGGAGATGCTCTTGGAACCCGGCAAGGCGACGCTGCCCTGCGCGCCGACGATGGGCGCCAGCGTGAGCGTCGCAGGATCGCGCTCGGTCATCGGCGGGAGCTGTGCGGAAACAGCCGCGTCAGGACGCGTCGTCGACCGCGCCGATGCCGGAGGCACCCCAGCGCCGGCGCGCATCCGCTGCCTTGGCGATCATCGCCTCGACCGCCTTGGCGTCGCGATGCTCGATCGACATCGCGAGGGCGTCGAGCGCATTGCGGTAGGCGCCGATTTCGACGAGCAGCGCGTCGCGGTTGGCGAGCGCGATGTCGCGCCACATCTCGGGCGAGCTCGCGGCGATCCGCGTGAAATCGCGGAAACCACCGCCGGCGTTGCCCAGGTACTCCGCGCCGTCGGAACGCGACACCAGCTCGGCGACGAGCAGGAACGCGAGCAGGTGCGGCAGGTGCGAGACCGCGGCAAGGATCCGGTCGTGGCGCTCGGCATCGAGGCGCGACACCCGCGCGCCGCAGGCCGTCCAGAACTCCTCCGCGCGGGCGAGCGCGGCGGGCGCGGTCTCGGGCAGCGGCGTCAGGATGACCTGCCTCCCGACGTAGAGCGTGGCGTCGGCGGCGTCGGCGCCGGAACGCTCGCTGCCCGTGATCGGGTGGCCCGGTACGAAGCGCGGCAGGCAGGGCCCCAGCGTCTCGCGCGCCACCCTGACGACATCCTGCTTGGTGCTGCCCGCGTCGATGACGATGCTGCGCCCGTCGAGCGCTGGAGCGAGTGCGGTGAACACCGAGCGATACTGCGCGACGGGAACGGCGACCAGCACGACGTCGGCACCGGCGAGCTCGCGGGTCCAGTCCTCGTCCAGGGTCAGGCCCCGGTCGATCGCGCCGCGCGCAAGCGCGCGGTCGAGGTTCGCGCGCGACCGGCCGACGCCGACGACCTCGCCGACCGCAGCCGAGGAACGCAGCGCGAGGGCGCAGGACGCGCCCATCAGGCCCACTCCGACGACGACGAGCTTAGCGATGCGCACCGGCGGCAACCCCGGCGCCAGTCCCGAGCGCCTGCGCGAGCGCAGCCAGGAAGCGCTCGTTCTCCTGCGGCAGGCCGACGGTCACCCGCAGCCATTCCGGCAGGCCGTAGTTCGCGACCGGTCGCACGATCACACCCTGCGCGAGCAGCGACTGGTAGACCCGTTGCGCGTCGCCGACCCGCACTAGCACGAAATTTCCGTGCGAAGGCAGGAAGCGCAGGCCGTGACGGGCGAATCCTGTCTCGAGCACGCGCATGCCTTCGCGGTTCATCCTGCGGCTCTCCTCGACGTAGCCGCTGTCCTCCAGCGCCGCGATCGCGGCAGCCTGCGCCAGCGAGTTGACGTTGAACGGCTGGCGCACGCGATTGAGCAGATCGGCGACCGCGGCGTCCATCACGCCGAAACCGACGCGCAGGCCCGCGAGCCCGTGCGCCTTCGAGAAGGTCCGCGACACGATGAGATGCGGATAGCGACCGACCCAGTCGACGGCACCCGACTGATCGCCAGGCTCGAGGAAGTCGTCGTAGGCCTCGTCGAGCACCACCAGGACGTCGCGGGGCACGGCAGCGACGAAGGACTCGACGGCAGCGGAAGGCAGCCAGGTGCCGGTCGGATTGTTCGGGTTGGCGACGAACACGACGCGCGTACGCGGCGTGATCGCCGCGAGCATCGCATCGAGGTCGTGCCCGTGGTCCTTCGCCGGCACCTCGGTCCCGATCGCGCCGCGAGCACGGGTCGCCAGCGGATAGACGATGAACGCGTGCTGCGACCAGACGGCGTGATCGCCGGGACGCAGGAACGCCTGCGTGACGAGCTCCAGCACGTCGTTGCTGCCGTTGCCCAGCACGATCCCGTCGGGACCGCGCGCCAGCCGCGCCGCCAACGCGGCCTTCAGCGCGTAGCCGTTGCCGTCGGGATAGCGGTTCAGCTCGCGCGCCGCCTCGGCGATGGCCTCGCGCACGCGCGGACTCGGACCGCGGGGGTTCTCGTTGGACGCCAGCTTCACGATCGTCGCTGGGTCGAGGTTCATCTCGCGCGCGAGCTCCTCGATCGGCTTGCCGCCGACATAGGGCGCGATGCCGCGCACGTATTCCGGCGCATGCGCCGCTGCGTTGCCAGGATTCATCGTGATCGTCAGCCGAGTGCCGCCGGGTAGGACCCCAGCAGCTTGAGGAAGGGCGCCATCGTCGCGAGCTCGCGCAGCGCGGACGCGACGGAAGGATCGTCGCGGTGGCCGCAGAGGTCGACGAAGAACAGGTACTCCCACAGACCGGTGCGCGCGGGGCGCGATTCGAAGCGCGTCATCGACACGCCATGCCGCGCCAGCGGCTCGAGCAGACCGTGGACGGCGCCGGGCCGGTTGGGCGCCGACATCACCAGCGAGGTCTTGTCGTTGCCCGAGGGCGGCACCGCCTGCCGGCCGAGCACCCAGAAGCGGGTCGTGTTGTTGGGCTCGTCCTCGATGTGCGCTGCGAGCGCGCCGAGGCCGTAGATCGATGCCGCGATCTCGCCGGCGATGGCCCCCGCGCCCTCCTCGAGTGCCGCGAGGCGGGCGGCTTCCGCGTTCGAGGACACCGGCACCCGCGCCGCGCCCGGGAGGTGGCGTGCCAGCCATTGTGCGCACTGGGCGAGCGACTGCGCATGCGAATAGACCTTGGTCACGCGCTCGAGCGACGGTGCATTCGAAAGCAGGTTCTGCTGGACGCGAAGCTTGATCTCGCCGCAGACCGAGAGCTCGGTGGTGTACATGAGGTCGAGCGTGCGTCCAACCGCGCCTTCGGTCGAGTTCTCCACGGGAACCACCGCGTACTCGGCCTGCCCGCTCTCGCCCGCGCGGAAGATCTCGTCGATGGTCGCGCAGGGGACCGCGTCGACGAACTGGCCGAAGTGCCGCGCGACCGCGGCATGGCTGAACGTTCCCGCCGGGCCAAGGTAGGCGATGCGCAGCTTCTGCTCGAGCGCGAGGCAGGCCGACATCACCTGCCGGAACACGCCGGTGACCGCATCGTTGGACAGCGGTCCGGCGTTGTGTGCGGCGAGGCGCGCGAGCACCTGCGCCTCGCGGTCGGGGCGGTAGGTCGGACCGCCGCCGCCGGCTTTCAGCGCGCCGATCGCCTGGGCGTGCGTTGCCCGCTCGTTCAGCCGCGCGAGGATCTCGCGATCGAGCGCATCTATCGCGTCACGATGGACGCGCAGCTTCGAATCGATGTCGTCGATCCGCGCTTCGCCTGCGGACGGCTCAGCCATGCTGCCGCTCGAATTCCCGCATCCAGTCCACGAGCGCCGTGACGCCCGCCAGCGGCATCGCGTTGTAGATCGAGGCCCGCATGCCGCCGGCCGCGCGATGGCCCTTGAGCTGGACCAGGCCCCGGGCCCCGGCGCCGGCGAGGAAAGGCTCGTCGAGGCGATCGTCGGGAAGAAAGAAAGGCACGTTCATGCGCGAGCGATCGGGCTTGTTCACTGGGTTGCGATAGAAGCCGCTGCGGTCGATCTCGGCGTACAGCGCGTCGGCCTTGGCGATGTTGGCACCTTCGATCGCGGCAAGTCCACCTTGAGCGATCAGCCATTCGAAGGTCAGGCCGGCGAGGTAGATTCCGAAGGTCGCAGGCGTGTTGTACATCGATTCCGCCTTGGCCTGCACCGCGTAGTCGAACGCCGACGGACATTCGCGGCGCGCCCGGCCCGTGAGGTCGTCGCGCACGATCACCAGCGTGAGGCCCGCGGGACCGATGTTCTTCTGGGCGCCGGCATAGATCACCCCGAAGCGCGCGACGTCGAGGGGCCGCGACAGCAGGTGCGACGACGCGTCGGCGACCAGCGGCGTGTCGCCGGTGTCGGGAATCCAGAACCATTCGACGCCACCGATCGTCTCGTTGGTGGTCACGTGGACGTAGCTCGCCGACTCCGAACGCCGCCAGTCCCTTTGCGCGGGCACGTAGCTGTAGCCGGCGTCCGCCGCGGACGCCGCGACGTGGACCTCGCCGTACTTGCGCGCCTCCGCGATCGATTTCTGCGCCCAATGCCCGGTGTCGACGTAGTCGGCGACCCCGCCCGCAGGCAGCAGGTTGAGGGGGACGATCGCGTTCTGCGCCAGCGCGCCGCCCTGCAGGAACAGCAGCCTGTAATGGGCGGGGATCGCGAGCAGCGACCGCAGGTCGGCCTCCGCCTTGTGCGCGATGGACATGAAGTCCGCGCCGCGGTGGCTCATCTCCATCACCGACATGCCGCGGCCCTGCCAGTCGAGCAATTCCGCCTGTGCGCGCTGCAGCACCGGCTCGGGCATTGCCGCCGGGCCGGCGCTGAAGTTCCACACCCGTCCCGTCATCGCCGCCGCTCCCCCTCTCCCGCCTGCGGGAGAGGGTCGGGGTGAGGGCCGCCCGCCGTCACTCGACGTCCTCGTCGTCGCGCTCGGCGATCGGCTCGAGCCCGGCGAGCTTCTCGCCTTTGTCGAGGTTGATCAGCGTGACGCCCTGCGTCGAGCGGCCCATCTCGCGGATCGACTTGACGCTGGTGCGGATCAGGACGCCCCCGGTCGAGATCAGCATCACCTCGTCGTCGCGACGGACCAGCGCCGCGCCGACGACCTGGCCGTTGCGGCCCGACTGCTGGATCGCGATCATGCCCTTGGTGCCGCGGCCGTGGCGGGTGTACTCGACGATCGGCGTGCGCTTGCCGTAGCCGTTCTCGGTCGCCGTCAGCACCGACTGCGATTCGTCCTCGGCCACCAGCATGGCGATGACCTTGTGGCCCTTGTCGAGCATCATCCCGCGCACGCCGTGGGCGTTGCGCCCCATCGGGCGCACGTCGTTCTCGTCGAAGCGAACGGCCTTGCCGCCCGAGCTGAACAGCATGACGTCGTGCGCGCCGTCGGTCAGCGCGACGCCGATCAGCCGGTCGCCGTCGGAGAGGTCGACGGCGATGATCCCCGACGGCCGCGGACGCGAGAAATCGGTGAGCGGCGTCTTCTTGACCGTGCCCATCGCGGTCGCCATGAACACGTAGCGGCCTTCGGCGAATTCCTTGACGGGCAGGATCGCCGTGATCTTCTCGCTGTCGATCAGCGGGACGAGGTTGACGATCGGCTTGCCGCGCGAGGCGCGCTGCCCGCGGGGCACGTTGTAGACCTTGAGCCAGTAGACGCGACCGCGATTGGAGAAGCACAGGATGAAATCGTGCGTGTTCGCGATGAACATCTGGTCGACGAAATCGTCTTCCTTGGTCGCGGTCGCCTGCTTGCCGCGTCCGCCCCGTCGCTGCGCGCGGTATTCGCCGACCGGCTGCGCCTTCATGTAGCCGCCGTGCGACAGCGTCACGACCATGTCCTCGGGCGCGATCAGGTCCTCGAGCGACAGGTCGGTGCCCTGCGCGACGATCTCGCTGCGGCGATCGTCCCCGAACTGGTCGCGGATGCCGGCCAGCTCGTCGTGGACGATCTGCGTGACGCGCTCGGGCCTGGCGAGGATGTCGAGCAGGTCCACGATCAGTGCCATCACGTCGCGGTAATCGCCGGTGATCTTGTCCTGCTCGAGCCCGGTCAGCCGCTGCAGGCGCAATTCCAGGATCGCCTGCGCCTGGACGTCGGACAAGCGGTAGCCGCCGCCTTTCGCCTGCCACCCGTAATCGGATGCAAGTCCTTCCGGACGCGCGGCGTCGGCCGCCGCGCGCTTCAGCATGTCCTCGACCAGCGACGAGCCCCAGATCCGGCCCATCAGCGCCGCCTTCGCCTCGGCCGGCGACGCCGATGCCTTGATCAACGCGATGATCTCGTCGACGTTCGACAGCGCAACGGCGAGGCCCTCGAGCACGTGGCCGC
>JAJXTF010000106.1 GCA_021784125.1 Pseudomonadota bacterium
GCCGGACACGGCCTGGACGTCCATCTCGATGACGTTGCGATAGCCCATGAAGCGTGCGACCTGCAGGTTGGCCGGATGCGCGTAGATCCGCTGCGGGATATCGATCTGCTGCACCACCCCGTCCTTGATCACCACGATTCGGTCGGCCAGCGACAGCGCCTCGTCCTGGTCGTGGGTCACGTAGATCGTCGCGCGGCCGAGCTCGTGGTGGATGCGCCGGATCTCCGCGCGCGTCTCGATCCGCAGCTTGGCGTCGAGATTCGACAGCGGTTCGTCCATCAGCACCAGCGGCGGCTCGATGACGATCGCACGCGCGATCGCCACCCGCTGCTGCTGGCCGCCGGACAGCTGGCCGGGCAGCTTGTGCGCCTGGCCGGTGAGCTGGACGAGCTTCAGTGCGCCGGCGACACGCGTCGCGATCTCTGCCATGGGGACGCCACGCATCCGCAGGCCGAAGCCGACGTTGCGCTCGACGCTCATGTGCGGGAACAGCGCGTAGTTCTGGAACACCATGCCGAACCCGCGCTTCTCGGGGGGCAGGGTGTCGATGCGCTCGTCGTCGAGGTTGATCGTACCGCCCGACAGCGACAGCAGGCCGGCGATGCAATTGAGCGCGGTGGACTTGCCGCAGCCCGAAGGACCCAGCAGCGCGATGAACTCCCCGCGCTTGACCGTGATCGTCAGCTCGTCGAGGGCATTGAACGCCTGCCCGCCGGCGCCGGCAAAGCGCCGCGTGACGCGATCGAGGCGAAGTTCGGAGAAATCCTGCTTCATGTTCTGCTCGTGACGATCGACGACGTCGCGCCGCAGTTTCCGCAGCTGCGCCTGTTCGATCCGGGTCATGGCACCGGATCGCCTGCGATGCCGGCGATCCGGTGCTGTGGATTCAGGTGTCGCGCCGGGCCCGCGCGATGCAGGCCCGGCACGCTGGACCGCCTTACTTGGTCTTCTTCGCGCCGACCTTCTGGTCCCACAGCGCGAAGGCCTTGACCTGCGCATCGGGCGGCAGCGACTGGGTATGCGGGAACTCCTTAAGCCAGCCGTCGTACTCGGGACGCCCGTATTCCTTGATCGACTCCTGGCTCTTCTGCGGCGCCATCGCCAGCGTCACGCCCTTGACCGCCGGGCCCGGGTAGAAATAACCCTCGTCGTAGGTGTAGGCCTGGGCATGCGGCGTCAGCAGGTAGGCCATCAGGTCGAGGACGACCGCGACCTTGTCGGGCGCCACGCCCTTGGGGATCACCATGTAATGCGCATCGTTGACCCAGGTCATGCCCTTGAACGGCGCGACCTTGAAGCTCTTCGGCACGATGCCCAGCGCGCGCGGGTTCAGGTCCCAGCCCGTCACCGTCGGCGTCATGTCGCGCGAGCCTTCGCCCAGCTCCTTCATCACCGCGCCCGTACCCGACGGGTAGTACTCGATGCAGGAATTGAGCTCCTGCAGGTACGCCCAGGTCTTGTCCCAGCCGTTGACCGGGTCCTTCGGATCCTTGTCACCCAGGAGATAGGGCAGACCCATCAGGAACGTGCGGCCGGGACCCGAGTTCGCGGGCCGCGCGTAGATGAGGCGGTTCGGATGCGCCTTGCACCATGCGAGCAGCTCGGCCGGCGTCGTCGGAACATCCTTCACCTTCTCCGGGTTGTATTCGACCAGCGGACCGGCGGGCATGAAGGTCACCTCGATGCCGTAGTCGCCGGCGAGTTCCTGCATCTTCGCGGCCGCGGGCTGGTAGTTCGCCATCAGGTTGGGGAACTTCGACGCGTCGGCGGGCAGGATCTTCATCAGCACGCCCTGCTCGATGCCTGCGGCGAGGAAGTCGGTGCCCGTCAGGACCATGTCGATGTCGCTGCGGCCGGCGGCCTGCATCGCCTTCAGCTTGCCGGGAAGTTCGGGCGCCGGCGCCTTGGTGAGGTTGATCTTCGACACCAGCTTCGGATGCGACTTCTGGTAGGCCTCGATCGCACCCTGGGTCAGCGCCAGATTGCCGGCGACGTCAACGATGTTGATCGTCACCGGGCGCTTCGGCATTGCCGGAACCTGCGCCATCCCGACGGTCGAGCCCAAAGCGAACATCGAAACCGCCGCGCCCGTCACCAGGCGCAGCGTCTGGCGCCGCAGCTCGCCCGGACATTTCTTGTTGTTGCTCATTGCAGATCCTCCTTCAGTTGTCGACGATCGATCGCCATTGGAGCCCGCGGCGATCGCAGGAACGAACGTGTCCCGCGAGGGGTCACGACGAGACTCATGCCCGCGCCTTGGCCTGCCGGACAGGGCGCTCGGGTCTTGCGGACGCAGGCGCGGCCGCCGCATGTCCTGCTTCCGCATCGACGCCGCGCTGAAAGACGCGCACGACGCGCGAGAGGTGCCGGTGCATCGCGGCGCGCGCCGCCTCGGGGTCGTGGGCGGCGATCGCCTTCGCGATGGCCGCGTGATCGCGGATCGTCTGCACGGCAAGCTCGCGCGTATGGAAATGCTGCTGCAGCCGGCCCCAAAGGCCCGCGCGCTGGTTCCACAGTCCTTCGACGACCAGCTCGAGCGAACTGTTCCCGCTCGCGCGGGCCACCAGCAGGTGGAAATCGCGGTCTTCGGCTTCGCGGACCTGAAAGTCGTCGAGCATCGCCTCCATGCGCACGACGCTCTCGCGCAGCGCGCCGGCGTCCGCGGGGCTCGCAGCCTTGGCCGCCAGCGCTGCGATCTCGCCTTCGATCATCCTCCGCGCGGCGAGGAGCTCGAAGGGGCCCGGCCCGCCGTCGCCTCCCGGACGCACGGCACCCTCCGGCGGGCGCGTCACGAAGATCCCGGTCCCGACGCGGACCTCGACCAAGCCGTTCATCTCCAAAGAGATGATCGCCTCGCGCACCGACGCGCGGCTGACACCCAACGAAGCCGCGAGCTCGCGCTCGGCGGGCAGCCGCGAGCCGGCGGCGAATTCGCCGCTCGCAATCAGCTGGGCGAGCTGGTCGGCAATCTGGCGATAGAGGCGCTTGGGCTCGACGGCCGTGATGGGCAACGGTGACTCCTCCCGCGGGGCGATATGGACGCATCATAGCGACGCCGTTATACTGTGGTCAAGTGGTTAGACCACCGGACCTCGGCCCCTCCCCGCCATGAAAATCACCGCCGCCCGCGTCATCGTCACCTGCCCCGGACGCAATTTCGTCACCCTGAAGATCGAGACCGACGAAGGGGTCACCGGCATCGGCGACGCCACGCTGAACGGCCGCGAGCTCGCGGTCGCCGCCTACCTGACCGAGCACCTGATCCCGGCGCTGATCGGGCGCGATCCTGCGCGCATCGAGGACACCTGGCAATACCTGTACCGCGGCGCGTACTGGCGGCGCGGGCCGGTGACGATGAGCGCGATCGCCGCGGTCGACACCGCGCTGTGGGACATCAAGGGCAAGGTCGCGGGACTGCCGATCTACGAGCTGCTGGGCGGGGCGAGTCGCGACGGCGTCATGGTCTATGGGCATGCGAACGGCAAGGACATCGCCGAAACCGTCGACCAGGTCGCCCATTACATCGACATGGGATACAAGGCGATCCGCGCGCAGTGCGGGATCCCGGGGCTCGCATCGACCTACGGCGTGGCGAAGGACAAGATGTACTACGAGCCCGCGGACGCCGCGATCGCCACCGAGAACGTCTGGTCGACCACCCGCTACCTCGACCACGTGCCGAAGCTCTTCGACGCGATCCGCGCGCGCTTCGGCTTCGAGCCTCACCTGCTGCACGACGTGCATCACCGGCTGACGCCGATCGAGGCGGGGCGGCTCGGCCGCGCGCTCGAGCCCTACCGGCTGTTCTGGATGGAGGACCCCACGCCGGCCGAGAACCAGGAGGCCTTCAGGCTGATCCGCCAGCACACGGTGACGCCGATCGCCGTCGGCGAGGTATTCAACACGATCTACGATTGCCAGGACCTGATCACCGGACAGCTGATCGACTACATCCGCACGACCGTCGTGCATGCCGGCGGCATCACCCACCTGCGGCGCATCGCGCACCTCGCCGAGCTCTACCAGGTGCGCACCGGATCGCATGGCGCAACCGACCTGTCGCCGGTATGCATGGGGGCTGCGCTGCATTTCGGCACCTGGGTCCACAACTTCGGCATCCAGGAATACATGCGGCACACGGCCGAGACCGACGCGGTGTTTCCGCACGCCTATTTCTACCGCGACGGCTACCTGCACCCGGGCAGCGCCCCGGGCCACGGCGTCGACATCGACGAGGCGCTCGCCGCCCGCTATCCCTACGCGCCCAGCGCACTGCCGGTGAACCGTCTGGAAGACGGTACGATGTGGAACTGGTGAGGCGCAGGGGACGTACGGGCGACCGGCGGGGTTTCAGCGCCCGCGATCGTCGCGCGAGGTGATCGCCCAGAGCAGCGCGAGGCATCCCGCGACCATCGATGCGATGCCCACGAGCAGCAGCGTTCCCGCCTGGTAGTTGCCGACCGTGTAATGGCCGGTGACCCGCGCGATCGCGCCCAGCGCGCAGACCGCGACGCCGATCACCCCGCCGATACGCCCGATCCAGACCAGAGCTGCGTTCATCGTTTGCCCCTTTCGCCGTGCGTCGTCGCCGTGCCACGGCAGCGCGGCGACCTGATCGGCCCGTCGGCCCTGCAGCCGGACCTGCAGCCGGCCTTTCAGCCGGCCTTGTAGTGTCCCGAGCGACCGCCGCTCTTCTCGAGCAGGCGGATGCCGTCGATGCGCATGCCGCGGTCGACGGCCTTGCACATGTCGTAGATCGTCAGGAGTCCGGCGGCGACGCCGGTCAGCGCTTCCATCTCGACCCCGGTGCGGTCGCGCGTCTCGACGGTGACCTCGATGGCGATCGCGGGCGGGTCGTCCAGATGGGCAAAATCGACGGCCACCCGCGTCAGCATCAGCGGATGAGCGAGTGGAATGAGGTCGGCCGTGCGCTTCGCGGCCTGGATGGCCGCGATGCGCGCAATGCCCAGCACGTCGCCTTTCTTCGCCGTTCCCTCGCGAATCAGCGCCAGGGTTTCGCGGCGCATCGCGATGCGACCGCCGGCGCGCGCGACGCGTTGCGTGACGTCCTTGGCGCCGACGTCGACCATGTGCGCCTGCCCGGCGGCGTCGAAGTGGGTAAAATGGGGGTCCGTCCCCTGCTGCTGCGTCCCCTGCTGCTGCCCGCGCGAGGACGTGGCGGCGGACTTGCGGGCAGGCTGCGCGTCGGGGCCCGCGCCTTTCGCGCCCCCGGGCTGGCGATTTCGCCCGGGGCTGGATCCTGGAGTGGTTGAGCGCGGCATGAATCCTTCGACGGCAATCGGCTGCCGCGGTGAACTCCCTCGCGACGGCGGAATCTTAGCATCAACAACCTCGAGTTCCCCGCACGTGCCAGCACGCGCTCCCACCCGGCGCCACTCCCGCAACGATCCCCGCAAACTGGTCGCGGCCAGCCTCGTCGCAGCGATCGCCTGCGCGCCGCTGTCGCCGTTCCGACTGGCGCCGATCTCCGCCGCGTCCGCCCAGACGCTTCCCGACCTCGGCGACGTGTCGCAGTTGAGCCTTTCGCCGGCGCAGGAGAGCAAGCTGGGCGAAGCGGTCATCCACCAGCTGCGCGCGAGCGGCGCGTACCTGAACGATCCCGAGGTCAACGGCTACCTGAACGAGCTTGGTCACCGCCTCATCGCGGCGTCGACCGACGTCAAGACCGATTTCCATTTCTTCGCGGTGAACGATCCGACGATCAATGCCTTCGCCCTGCCCGGGGGTTACGTCGGCGTCAACACGGGCCTGATTCTGCTCACGCAATCCGAATCCGAGCTCGCGAGCGTGCTGGCGCACGAAATCACCCACGTGACCCAGCACCACATCGCGCGCGCGATTGCCGCGCAGAAGGATTCGATGCTGATGTCGCTGGCCGGCCTCGCCGTGGCGGTCCTGGCGGCGCGCGGCGGTGGAGCGTCGAGCGGCGATGCCGCCTCCGCCGCGATTGCCGCGACCCAGGCGCTCAATCTGCAGCACGAGATCAATTTCACCCGCGACCAGGAGCGCGAGGCCGATCGCATCGGCTTCGAGCGACTGCAGGCCGCCGGCTTCGACGTGAACGCAATGGCGACGTTCATGGAGCGCCTGCAGCGCGCGACGCGGTTCAGCGGGGGCGCCAGCGTCCCCGCCTACCTGCAGGACCATCCGGTGACCTACGAGCGCATCGCCGAGGCGCAGGCGCGCGCCGCGGGCGTTCCGTATCACCAGGTGGTCGATTCCCTCGATTACGACCTGGTGCGCGCGCTGCTGCGCAGCTACCAGGGTGAGCCGCAGCAGGCGGTCCGGTACTTCGACGACGCGCTGGCCGAGCACAAGTACAACAACAGGGTCGCGACGCAGTACGGCCTCGTCGCCGCGCTGCTGCGCACCAAGGATCAGCTGCGGATGAAGTCTGCGCTCGCCGAGCTCGAGAAGATCGCGCCGCCGCAGCCGATGATCGACGCCATCGCCGGCCACGTGCTGCTCGAGACCGGGCAGCTCGATGCCGCCATACGGCGCTTCAAGGCGGGCGTCGAGCGTTATCCGAACAAGATGCAGATGGTCTACGACTATCCCGACGCGCTGCTCAAGGCAGGGCGCAGCGTCGATGCCGCGAAATTCATCGAGCACGAGATCGACCGCTTCCCGCACGACGGACCCCTCCAGCTGCTTGCAGCCCGCGCCTATGCGGCGCAGAACAAGCAGATGCTCTCGCACCTGCACCAGGCCGAGTACTACGCCTGGCAGGGGAATCTCAAGGCCGCGATCGACCAGCTCGAGATCGCATCCAAGGCGGGCGACGGCAATTTCTACGAGGCTTCCGTCGTCGACTCGCGCTTGCAAGCGTTCCGCAAGGAAGCCCGGGACGAGAACAAGGCCGGCTTCGGCCGCGCGAGCTGACCCGCAGCCCTGACCGCTGCTGCCGCTGTCCGCTACTTCCGCTGTCCGCTACTGCCGCTTTTGGCAGTTCGGGCACCCGCGCTCCTGCCGTAGATTCCGCTGCACGCGCCGCCCGGTCCGCTCGGCGGCGCCCTGCCCAGGGAGGGAGCGATGAAGATTCTCGTGATCGACGATCATCCCCTGATCCAGCAGGCGCTGGCGCAGACGCTTCCCCAGATCCACGCCGCGGTCGAGGTGGTGGCCGCGATCGACCGCGCGGGGACCCTCGCCGCACTCGCGCGGCACCCCGATTGCGCGCTCGCGCTGCTCGATCTCGCGCTCCCCGGCGCGCACGGTCTCGACCTGCTCGCCGAACTGAGGCGGGACTTTCCGCGCCTCCCGGTCGTCGTTCTCTCTGCCACGCACGATCGCGCCACCGTCGGGGCGGCGCTTGCAGCCGGCGCGCAGGGCTACATCGCCAAGACCTCGACGCCGGCGGAACTGCTGGACGCCATCCGCACGGTGCTCGACGGCGGACGCAGCGTCACGTCGGACCTCGCGCCCTCGCGCCCCGAGATCCCCGGCCTCCCGGGCGACGTGTTCGGACTGACGCACCGCCAGGCCGACGTGCTGCGCCTGCTGATCCAGGGCAAGCCCAACAAGCTGATCTGTCGCGACCTCCGACTGTCCGAAGGCACGGTCAAGGTCCACGTCAGCGCGATCCTCAAGGCGCTGAACGTGCATTCTCGGGCGCAGGCAATCGCCGAGCTCACGCGACGCGGCGTTCAGATCGACGCCGTCGCTCCCCGCAGCGACATGCACTGACGCGCCGGCGGGCGCTCGGCGCGGTCACGATGTATCCGCCCTGCACGACCAGCCCGGTGCTCGTCGCGCGTGCGCGCGCCGACCAGGTGGCGACCTTGTATGCGCACGTCCACCTGACGTCGCTGTCGATGGGCCTGGGTGCGCTGATCCTGTGTGCGGCGATGTGGGGCCAGGTGTCGCCCGGCGCGATGATCGCGTGGTGTGGCCTGATCGCGGCCAACCAGGCATGGCGAACCGCACTTGCCCGCGCTTTCGCACGCGAGCGTCCCGGCGCCGAAGCGGCGCCGCGCTGGGGACGCTACTGGGCCGCGGGATCGACGCTCGCGGGCGCCTTGTGGGGCCTCGCCGGCGTTGTTATGTTCCCGCCGCCGCCGGCGCTGCAGGCGCTGTTGATCGTCTGCCTGTTCGGCGTGGCGCTGGGCGGGCTCTACCTCACCGCCGTGTACAAGCCGTCGTTCTACGGCTTCGTGCTTCCCGCGCTGCTGCCGCTGATCGTCCGTGTCGCGCTGGTCGGCGATCCGGTGCACCTGTTCCTCGCCGGCGTCATGGCCGTGGTGTCGGGGTTCCTGCTCGGATTCGGCCATCGCCTCAACGACGTCCTGACGCGCTCGCTGATCATCCGCTACGAGAACATCGATCTGATCGGCGAACTGAAGGAGCGGACGCGCAGCGCCGTCGAGGCCCGATCGGCCGCCGAAGCCGCGAATCGCGCCAAGAGCCAGTTGCTTGCCGCCGCAAGCCACGACCTGCGCCAGCCGCTGCACGCGCTCGGGCTCTACGTCGCGGCCCTGTCCGCACGCGCGCGCAGCGCCGAATGGCGGCCCCTGATCGTCAATGTCGAGACGGCCGCCAACGTACTCGAGCGCCAGTTCGCGCAGCTGATCGACCTTTCGCGACTCGACGCCGGCGTGCTGACCCCTGACCGCGGCAGCGTCGCGCTGCTCGGGCTGTTCGAGCGGATCGCCTCCGAATTCGCGCCACAGGCGGCGGCGCGCGGCCTCGCGTTCCGCATCGTCCCGACCTCGCTGTGCGTCGACAGCGATGCCGGACTGCTCGAGAGGATCGTCGGCAACCTGGCCGCGAATGCGATCCGCTACACGGCGGAAGGCGGGGTGGTGGTCGGTGCGAGGCGGAACGGTGATCGCGTCGCGATCGAAGTCATCGACACGGGCATCGGCATCGCCGCCGACCATCGCGACAGGATCTTCGAGGAGTTCTACCAGATCGGCGACCCGTCGGCGGCGCCGTCGGCGGCCCGCGGCATGGGTCTCGGTCTTGCGATCGTGCGGCGCTTCGCCGACCTGCTCGACCACGCGATCGAGCTCGCGTCGGTTCCAGGCAGGGGATCGCGCTTCCGGGTGCTCGTGCCGCGGGCGCGCGGCCTGCGCCCGCGCCTGCCGTCGCGGCCGCTGCCTTCGTCGCGCGCAGCGAGCCCGCCTGCGCCACTGCCCCGCAGCGAGCTCGTCGACCACGTCGTCGCAGTGGTCGACGACGACCCGGCGACCGTCGACGCCATGACGACGCTGTTCGAGACCTGGGGCGCGACTGTCGTCGGTGCCCAGACCCTCGATGCCCTGATGACCGGCATCGGCGACATCGCGCGCTATCCCGACCTCGTCGTTGCCGACCTTCGACTGGCCGACGGCGACTCGGGAATTCGCGCCGTCAAGCGGCTGCGCGACGAGCTGGGCTACGCGGTTCCGGCAATCATCGTGTCGGGCGACACCGGGACGCGCGCCGACCGCGAGGCGCGCGCGGCCGGGCTGTTGCTGCTGGGCAAGCCCGTCGTGGCGTCGACACTGCAGGCAGCGGCCGTCGCGACGATCCGGCGCTACGCGCCCGAGGCGGCAGCGCGCATCTGACGCCCCGCCCTCACCCCAGCCCTCTCCCGCAAGCGGGAAAGGGAGGAAGGAAGAAGGAGTGACGCGCGCGGCGTCAGCCGCCCAGCCCGTGCCGCTGCATCATCTTTGCGCGCCGCTGATCCATGCGCGCGAGGCGCTGCTCGATCGCGGCCTTCACCACGGCCTTCTGGTCGGCGGAGAACGTGCCGTAGAGATTGAGCCAGGCCGCACGGACCTGATGCCGCAGCGTGCCGTTCTGCGCCTGGGCGCCGTCGGCAGCGGCGGCGACCGCAGCGAGATCGGGCTGCGCTTTCGCGAGTTCCGCGTTCAGCACGCTGCGAACGCCCTGCATGTTGCCGCGCGCGGTCGCGCGCGCCGCCTTGCCAGCGGCGACGGCGCTGTCCCACATCGCCTGCTGCGACGTGTCGAGGTTGAGCTGGCCCTTCAGCGCAGCGATCGCCATCACGAAATCGCCGCCTCCATGCGGTCCGTGACCGGTCGGTTGCGCCTGCGCAATTCCGCCAAGGCCGATGAGAGCGACGGCCGCGGCCGTCGCGAGGCATGTCTTGAATCCATGGTTCATGATC
>JAJXTF010000107.1 GCA_021784125.1 Pseudomonadota bacterium
GGACTGCCGCAGGGTTCGGCCAACAACACCGGGGCGGCCACGTTGGGCCTGAGCACGAACAATTTATCCGGCAAGGTCGGCGTGCAGTACCGGATCAATCGGGCCTGGACGAGCTATGCGACCGTGACGAAAGGGTACAAAGGCCCGCAAGCGCAGGCCGCGACTCCATCGACGCCGGCGGTGCTGATTCCCGCCGAGATCCCCCTGGCATACGAACTGGGTGTCAAGGCGATCACCTGGAACAGCCGCCTCGCGCTTTCCGCCGCGCTGTTCGACACCAAAGATCACAACTATCAAGGGCAGAGCTGCGCGCTCGCTCCATTCGGACCCCTCGTCTGCGTACCGAACTCAGTCGACGTGACCAGCAAAGGCGTCGAAATAAGCGTGCACGCGAGGCCGCTGCCGCATTGGTCCCTCAGCGGGGGATACATGTACGACAAAGCCGTGTATCCGAACGGATACATGGGCGAGAACCCCAATGCGTTGACGGGTCCGACGAATTCGCTGCCGCTCGGCGGCCTGCAACTGGTTGGTGCGCCGCGCCACAAGCTCACGTTCTCGACCGATTATTCGATTCCGCTCGGGACGGTCAAGGCATTCGTCGGTACGGACGCCGTCTACAAATCCGACCTGCGCGAAGGACCGAGCCCCGACCCCCGCTTCGTCTATCCGGCGCACTGGATTGTCGGTGCGCGCGTGGGAATCCGCGCCGCTGACGGGCGTTGGGGCGTGTCGTTGTTCGGCAGGGATCTCACCAACGCGCATGAGCCGTTGACCCTGTTCGGCGGACCGGCATTCGTTCCGCCAGGGGTGGATCCGGCCTTGCCCAACGGCGCGGTCGCCGGCGTATCGGGTTGGATCGGCCAGCAGTCCTTGCGTGAAGTCGGCCTGTCGGTCGACGTCCGAATGTAGGGAGGACTGGTGTCGTGAAGCGCACGCCGCACCGGGGTCGACCGCTCGATCGCCGACAGTTCGTGCATGCTTCGGCCGCGCTTGGCGCGACATTGCTGTTACCCAGCGTCGGCGCGGCGCGTGTTCGCGGGCGCGCTGCGCGGCTGGCGCCGGGCTCGTGCGAGCCCGCCGACACGGTGGCGCCGTTGCTGCGTCCCGTGCTCGCGCATAGCCTCGATCTGCGCTGCCAAAGCAAAGCAGTCATTGCATCGCGCGTTCTCGATGACATGGAGCACGACGCCGGATGGGTCGCGACGCCGGCGGTGACGCTCGAGTACACCCATGAGCACTCGCGGTCGGGCACGCGCTCGCTGCGATTTCGGACGCTGCTACGCAACGGCGCCTATATCCGCGAGGCGCGTGCGCCGAACGGCAGCTTCACGGGTCAAGGCGTTCTCTTCGACGGGACGTCGTTTTCGGCGAGCGCCCGCCTGCGATTCGATCCACCACAGGACTGGAGCGCCTACAATCGATTGTCGCTTTGGTGCTTTTTGCACCCGAGCGGCAATCCGATCAGCAGCCTGTCGCTGCAGTTCCTTTGCGATGGTGCGCCGGCCGGTCCCTCGGACCCGATTGCGGTTCACTACCTCTCCGATCTCGAGCCCGGAAAATGGAATCATCTGATCTGGGAGATTCCAGAATTCCCACGCGATCGGGTGTCGGAACTCGTGCTGTTCCAGCCCATCGCCGGCGTGCCCAACCGGCATGCCGATGCGGCCGTGATTTACGACCTCGACGAGCTTCGTATAGAACGGGTCGATGCCGAGGTCGTGCAGGGGTGGAGGGTTCCGACGGGCAAGATCGCCTATTCGCATATCGGCTATCAGCCGGCTGCCGACAAGATCGCGATATGCGCCGACGCGGGCGCCGAATTCTTTTCCCTGCACGAGGCCGACAGCGGGCATGAGGTCGCGCGTTTTCCGGCAACCGAGCTAAAAAATCGTCGTGGCCAATTCAGGGTCCTCGACTTCAGCGAGTTCGCGAGACCAGGTCATTATCGGTTGCAGTGTGGACCGGCAAGCAGTGAATCCTTTGCCATCGACGGAGCCGTTTGGCGCGATTTCACCGAGCAAGTCCTCAACGGCTTCGCGGGCCTGCGTTGCGGTTGCGCGGTACCCGGGGTCCACGATGCGTGTCATCTCGACGTGTTCGTCTCCTATCGGGGACAACGACGCGTCGTCGGCGGCGGCTGGCACGATGCCGCCAATTTGACCCAGGGCCCGGGCAGGACCCATCTGGCGTGCGTCGCCCTCTTGCGGCTCCATGAGCAACTGGCCAGCATGCGAGTCGATCACACGCTCGCAACGCGCGCACTCGAGGAGGCCCGGTGGGGTCTGCGGTGGTCGCTGCGCATGCGCTTCGGTCCGGGAATCCGCTGCCTGTACGGGCAATACTCGTATTACACCGACAGCATTCCGGGCAATCTCGATGACGTCGTTCAGGAGAACGTCGGGGCGGATCTTTTCCAGAACATCCTTGCGGTCCTCGCGACCGCCACCGCCGCGCGGGTGCTGAAAACGTCCGATTCGCGCCTCGCGCGGCGCGCGCTGCGCGCGGCGATCGAGGATTACGCGGCGCTGCGCCCGCAGGTGGCGGAACCACCGCGTGACGCACCGCCGATCGAGATCAACCAGGGCTCCTGGCGCGACCGAATCGGCTACCTGACTCTCGCCGCCGTCGAGTTGCATCGTTGCACGGGCAATGCCCGCTATCGCGCCGATGCCGGTCAATTCGCCCGCTGGCTGCTCGCATTGCAGGAGCAGCGCTTCGTCGAAGGCAGCCCCGTGACCGGGTACTTCTATGAAGATGCTGGCCGCACCCGCATCGTCCACGAGTTTCACAGCAGTTTCGAGGAGTCCGGGTTGCTCGCTTTGCAGGCGCTTTGCGAGACATGGCCGGATGATGCCGATTGGATGCACTGGTATTCGGGGTTGGTCATTTATTCCGAATATTTTTGTCGCGGCGGAATCGGCGCGTCGGCCCCGTTCGACGTGCTTCCGGCCGCGGTCTGGCGCCGTGCCGATCTCGACGCCGCGATGCCGGTCGATCGAATGGGCAAGGTGCTTGCGGCGCATCCGAACCCGGTATTCCCGACGGCGCCGACACCGCAACAGACGAGAATGCAAATGCGGCAGATGTTCGAAGCCGCCGAGCCGCTGAGCGAGGACCTTCGTCTGCGTGTGTTTCCGTTGTGGCCGAACCACGTCCAGCACGGCGCGAGTGTCGTGCACCTCAGCAAGAATGCGGGTCTGCTCGCCGCAGCGCAGGTCCGCGGTTCTCGCTCACTCGATGAGCTCGCGACGCGACAAATGCAGTGGTTGCTCGGTGCCAACCCCTTCTCGCGCTCCCTCGTGTATGGAGTCGGATACGACTATTGGCAGAATTTCTGCGTTTCGCTGCCGAATCTTGTGGGCGGGATGTCGCTCGGGTTCAACTCCTACGAGGACGATTCGCCGGCGTGGGGCAACAACGCCGTCTTTCCCTACAAGGAGCAGTGGGTGTTCGCCAGTTGCCGATTGGCGCTCAACGTCGCGCGACTCGGCATGCCGGCGCGCATTCACGGTGGCGCGCGCGTGGCGGTCGAGCTTCGCGAACAACGTACCGGTGCGCTCATCCATCTTGCAGCGGGCGCGTTCGATCGGGTGCTCCCCGCCGGGATCTATGCGGCAAGCTACGGCGGCGTTGGACGCTCGCTCGAACTCGTCGGCGGCCGCGCCTACCGGCTCACCTTCGATCCGCGGTCGATCCTCAGCATTGCGCTCGAAGCCGCGCAGGCCGAGCCGGGGGTCCTGGATCTGCGCGTTCGGGCTCTCGGCGCGGGATCGCATTCACTCGAATTACGCGCGTGCAACCTCGTGGTCGCACGCGCCCGGCGGCGCATGACGCTCAAATCGGGGGTTGCGAACGTCTGGCAGCAGCGCGTGACGATCCGCGATCGCGAGAAGCCGTGGGTGTTGGTGGTGGTTCCGGACCGCGACATGGATGCGCGCCAGGAGCTTTACGGCGGGGTCCCGGTGCGAAGCGCCTCGACTTGACTGCGCAGAGGGTGAGATCGGCATGGCCAAGCTGGGCACGGGAATCGAGCGGCGCGAGGGGATCATATACGCCCGGCACGACGACAAGGAACTTGCCGGCGATCTGTACCTGCCGGACGGTGCCGGGCCGCACCCCGTCATTCTCGCCGTTCCCGGCGGGGCGTGGCGCTTCGGCCAACGCGGAGGGCTGCGCCACTGGGGTGAATATCTCGCCAACCTAGGGTACGCCGTATTCAGTATCGACTACCGCCAAGCCGTCGACACATCGAGCTTTCCGCAATCGGTGCAGGACGTGCTCGCCGCGGCCCAATATCTCTGTGGCGAAGGCACCCGTCTTGACCTGGACGCGGCGCGCCTCGGTCTGTTGGGCGCGTCCGCGGGTGCGCACCTTGCGGCGCTGGCGGCGCTGGCCGACGGATCCTCGCCGTTCGTGGATGCGTATCCGGCGGATCCTTATTGTGGTCTGCGACCAACGTTCAGCGCCCTCGTCGCGGCCTATGGTGTCTACGATCTATACGCGCACTGGCAAGAGACGCGTCGCGGCAACGCGGCTCCGGATGAGGACATCACCGAACGCTTCCTAGGGTGCAGTCCCTACGACGATCCACAGCGCTATACGCTGGCCTCGCCGCTGCGACACGTGACCTATCGGCGCAACGCGCTGAAGGTGTTCCTGACCTGGGGGACCCACGATACCGCAGTGAGCCCGAGCCAGTCCGAGGGGTTTCAACTCGCGCTCGAGCAGGCCCGATTCTATGTTCGCACCTTCCGCGTGCTCGGGGCCGGACATTTCTGGTTCAGCGAGGATCCGATCGACGATCCGACGGGATTCACCGCGGCGGTGGCACCGCGGATCGCGCGCTTTCTGCGGCGGGCGCTGTGAGATCGGTGATCGCGCGTTTCCGGCTGTGATCCGCATACAACGTCGCGGGGACTCGTGTGACCGGATCCATGCGCCGGGGCTCGGTGCCAAGCTTGATATATTGGACGAAGTGTCGATGCCCGAACGGAATCTGTGCTTCGAGGGATCTTCGAGGCCGAATCGATGGAGAAATCGAGACCAGGAAGCAACCGCGCTTTCCGTACCATGTTCAGTAGAGTAAACGCGTCTCCCCCTTCAACGTTGGGACACTACTGGTGGGCAATCTGCGTTGAAGAGAATCCCGCCACCGGGAGAGCGGCGGGTCTGCCGATCGGCGAGGACCGCACCAGGCGAGGTGCGATGGCGGCCGCCATGGCGCGAAAGCCTGCCGCGTTCGGATGCAGGTGATCACCGGAATCAAAGTCGCGTCGCAGCCGCTGCGGGTGGGTCGGATCGCGCATGACGGCGTCCAAGTCGATCACGCCGTCGAAACGCCCCGATCGCCGGATCCAGGCATTCACTGCGCGCCGTACCCGTTCCTTGGCGGCTGAGTAGTAGAACGCACCCTCGAAGGGCAGGAGCGTACAGCCCCAGACGCGGATGCCGTGCTCGTGCGCGCGCGCTATGATCTGCTCATAGGCGGCGATGAGCGCCGAGGCTTGTACCAGCGGCGAGGCGGGGAAAAAGCGGCTGTGGCCGCTCGCGCCGATATCATTGATGCCCTCCAGAACGATGAGCGTCCGCACGCCCGGTACCGCGAGCACGTCACGGTCGAGCCGGGCAAGGCCGGACGCGCCAAACAGCGGCAGACTCACCAGCAATCGGTTACCGGCGATACCGTCATTCACGACAGAGCGTCGCGCGCCCACCAGCAGACGCGAGAGGGTTCCGGGCCAGCCGCGATCTCCGGTCACCGGATCGATCGAGCCATCGGTGATCGAGTCGCCGAACGCCGCGATCACATTGACGTGCCGATTGGTGCGGACATCGACCTCCGAGATCAGCGGGCGGGAGAACAGACAACGACTCCGGTTCAGGTGCGCAGTCTTCGTCGCGTTCTGTCCTTCGATGCCGACCTCATCAGGGCGAGTGAGGAGGGGCGCGTGGCACTCGGTCTGCTGAACGCCTGCGGCCACATAGACGCTGACGATCAGGTCCTGAAGCGGGTGGATGGCCATCGGCACCGGATCGCTGAGCGCCGGAGCTCCCCCGGGTAGGGTCAGCGACGGCTCCCCCCCGAACGTAACGGCGTGCATGGAGCCCGGTACCGCATCGAGTCCAATCCCGGCGAGGGCGACGGAAGCGGCGGTGATCTGCAGCGGTGCGCGGGCATACTCGTTCGAAAAGCGCAGCCGCACGCTGCCGCCTCCGGCCGAAACGCGCACGCGATAGCGCAGGGTACCTTGGAGAAGTATCGATGGCGGCATTGGGAACGAGCCTGGCGCGCCCCGCTCGCCGGCGGGATTGGACTGCCAGGTCGCGATCCAGTGCGGCATCGCGTGCGCGAGTACCGTAGTCGATCCAAGCATTAGCGTCAGGAACGCGCACCCGACGGCGCGCACTGTGTTGGTCAGCGGACGATTCATGGCATTAGCCTCGCTGCATCAGGACGAAGAGCCGGCACCGGGGTCCTGTGGGGTGCGTGTTATCAATCAAGCGGCGACCGGTGTCTGGAACAAACCTCGGCAGTGCTGAAGACGCGAGTCACACATCGTCGCGATACGTCTACCGGGCGGGCACGATCTTGAACGCGTCTATTGCGTAGGGCGGAAGGTTGACCTCCAGAGCCACGGTCGACCCCAGGGGCGGGTGTGTCGTGGTGACCGCTTCACCGCGCTCGCCGAGGCGGCGCTGGATGACGCGATAGCGCGCCTGTGGCAACCCCCTGATTGTCAACACGTAGCGGTGTGTCTGCGGATAGTGGATGGTTCGGCGGCGCAATAAACGCATGGTGAACAACCCCGGGATCCGCAGCGTGTCACCGCCCGGCCGCGCGCCCATCTTCGATGTCGGGATGCGATAATTCGATATCAGTACGCGGAGGATGCGTCCGTCGCGGGAGCGCGCGGCTTGCACCGCCAGGCCGTCGGTGTCGGCCCCGGCGGTTGCGACGCGCAGCGGCGTATCGACGAAACGGCCGAGTTCAACGAGGACCTGGCCCGTGGGCGTTCGCGGCCGTCCGGTGGCGAGGAAGTCCCCGTCCGCGCGATAGAGTGCTTCGCGGTCGATGGGGGCATTCTGCATGTAGGCCAGGGCGCTTGCCACGAAACTGGCCACCTGCATCGGGGGTGCACTGCGCATCTCGCGGAAATCGTAGTTCCACTCGTCGAGGAAACTCCTGGTATTTCGAAATCCGTATCGATCGAGCAGCGCGCGCATGCGCACGGCGATCCGATTGAAGTCATAAGGGTCGTCGGCGCCGACCGAATACCAATGCCAGGAAAAGAAGTCGAGCGGCAGCCGGTGCGCCTGCACGTACTCGAGGAAGCCATCCCGGTACGGCGTCGGCTCGTTCACCATCGCAATCGTCGGGCCGCCGACGAACGCGCGAGGATCGGCAGACTTGACGGCGCGTGCGGCGGTGGCGTAGAGCGCATAGTACTGTTGCGGCGTACCGCGCCACCAAATCTTTCCGAGATCGGGTTCGTTCCACACTTCCCAATAACGAACGCCGTCAAGCATGCCGTGGTCCCAGCCGCGCTCGTAGTGCAGTGCGATGTGACGGATGATCTGCCCGTATTTGCGCAAATCGGTCGGCGGCGGCGCCGTGGTCATGCCTTCGCGTCCCAGGCGGAAAAGTACCTGCGCACCAATCGACCGGATACCTGCGACCAGGGCGTCCGTGGGGCCGAACTGATAGCTTGCCGCGAGATCTGGATTGGCTGACAGTCGAGGAAATATGACCCGCAGGTCCATCCGGGCGGCTCTCGTATCCTTGGCCCGCGAGACCAGTGGGCGCAGGGGCCCTATATGCGGATCGATGTCCGCGAGTCCCTCCGAGTCATGAGTGCGCACCAGATCAATATGCGCCGCCCGATACCCGGCGGACACGTTGATGCGCGGGTGACCGAGCGAGTCGACGGGACCCAGGAACGTCAAATTGGGCGCGCCGTTCACGCCGCGGAGCGGTTTCAGCGGACCGATCACATGCCGAACGTAGATCGTAATGCGGCCCACCGGCGCGGCTGCATGGGCGCGCGCCAGCACGAGTGCGAGCAGCGGGGCGAGGCTGACGGCGCACAGTCCCGGGAGCGTCGCTCGTACGCGATTGCACGGTGCCATCGATCGATGCTCCCTGTCGAGTGACCTGCAACACGATATTCCGTGAAGGGGCATCTGCACAGTCGATAATGCGGAGGGCTGCTTTCGGCCGGGACGAATCAGGGCAGCGGCCACGTGGGCCGATACGGCCCGCCGCGATCAGATCGCGTTGCGACGCGCGATCGCGCCGTACACCGCTGCGCTCGGTTTCGGCGTACGCCGAAACGTCTGTCGGTCGACCGCCACGAGACCGTACTTCGGGCCGTAGCCGAACACCCATTCGAAATTGTCGAGCAGCGACCAATGCACGTACCCACGCACCGGTACGCCGGCATCCATTGCCGATTTAAGCCCTTCGAGCGCCGCCGGAATATAGGCTGCGCGCTGCGCGTCGTCGGTGGTGTCGAGGCCGTTCTCCGTGACGATCACGGCAAGCCCGGTCGCCGCATGGACGTAGCGGACCGCGTCGCCAAGCGAGGGCGGATAGATTTCCTGACCCATTCCATTCCTTGGGGCGGCGGCGGGCGGCGGCAGCGGTCCCGACGGGCCGATCCGCGTCCGGTCGTAATTCTGAACGCCGATGAAGTCGTCGTGGGCGACCGCACGCAGCCAGGCGCCATAACAGTAGTCGCGTTTGGCGTCGCGTTCGACATCGGACCCCACCGCCTGATCGTCTTGCACTGCCAAGCTTAAACCCACGGGAAGATCGGGGCGTACCGATTTGATCGCCGCACGCCCGGCCGCGTGGGCCGCAAGTAAATGTGCCATCTGCCGGTCGAGATCCTCGACATTCGCGGCGTTCGCGGCGCTGAACGCCACGGCCCCGGTCGCACGCGCCGCGGCAATCAGCATCGCACGCTGCGCCGCGAGAAGGGGCGCCGGCAGGTTCATCCATTTCAATAGGCGCATCACATTCGGCTCGTTCAGCGTCGTCGCATAACCGATGCCGTCCGCCAGGCGGCGCGCCGCATGTTCGCAGTACCGGGCGAACAACACCGGTGATTTTTCGCTCAGCCACCCGTCGTTGGCAGAGAACCACCGCGGGCACGTGAAGTGGTTGAACGTGACCATGGGGGTGAGCCCCCGGTCACGGCAACCGTCGATCATCCGGCGGTAGTGATCGAGCATGGCCTGCGAGAACAACCCCGGTTCCGGTTCGATGCGCGACCACTCGATCGAAAATCGGTAGGTGTTCAGGCCAAAATCACGGACGAGATCGAGATCCTTCGCCCACAGTTCGAAGCTGTCGCACGCATCGCGGGACGGCTCGACGAACACACTGGGCTTGACGTTCTCAAGCAGCCAGGTGTCGCTTGCGGTGTCGTTGCCCTCGGTCTGGTGCCCTGAGGTCGCCGCGCCCCAGAGAAACCCGTTGGGGAATCGTCCTTGCGGCCGCTTTCCATGCGTTGCCGCGATCGCCGGGGTCGCGAGCGCACGGGTCGCGAGTGCCGCGCCGCTCGCTGTAATAAAGGCTCGGCGATCGATTGTCACGGGATCTCCGGCGCGGCTCATTCCGTCGAATGGTTCACTTTATCACGGCTCCTGGTCCAGCTTTCGACCCACATACCGGAAGCTCGATCGAGCGTGGGCGCGGTCCCCGGTCAACATCGATTCAGTGCGCGACCCCAGGTGCGCGACCAGTGACACCCTCGAATATCTACAGACGGCCGGTGTCGAGGCCGGCGCGTTCGCGACAGGCCAGGCAGCGCTTCGCGAGCATCACCGGCGCGTGACCGTCGAGGGCGCCGGTGCCGTCAGAATTTGTATATCGCCTCGAGGGCGGTCGAGTAGACGTGATCACCGTACACGGTGCCCGCGCCCGCGGGCTCGGTGGCGACGCGCTGCGATTCGATGAACGCATCGGCCACGTTCGATTGATCGTAACGGCCCTCGAGACGAAGCAGGACGTCGGCGGCGGGCGCGTAATTCAGCGTCGCGGTCACCTCTTTCCACTTCTGGCCCGCACCGGTCCTGGAATCGACGACGCCGGTGCGGTAGCCGTTCCGGTCA
>JAJXTF010000108.1 GCA_021784125.1 Pseudomonadota bacterium
GTGAGGAACCGGGCGCAGCGGATCTCGACCATCAGCGGCGTCGCGCAGGTGCTGGTGTTCGGATCGCAGCAATACGCGGTGCGCGTGCAGCTCGACCCCAACCAGCTCGCGTCGCGCAACATCGCGCTGACCGACGTCGAGCAGGCGATCGCCAACGCCAACGTCAACCTGCCCACCGGAACGCTGTACGGGGCGCAGCGCGCGACCAGCGTCACCGCGACGGGGCAGCTCAACGACGCGAAGCAGTACGCCCCGATCATCGTCGCGTACCGCAACGGAGCCCCGGTGCGCCTCGACCAGCTCGGACGCGTCTTCGACAGCGTGCAGAACGACAAGATCGCCGCCTGGTACAACGGGACGCGCGGCATCGTGCTGGCGATCCAGCGCCAGCCGGGCACCAACACGATCGAGGTCGTCGACTCGATCCGCCGGATCCTGCCCTCGTTCCAGGAGGCGCTGCCGCCGTCGATCAAGCTGTCGACGCTCTACGACCGGTCGCAATCGATCCGGGAGTCGGTGCACGACGTCGAGATCACGCTGCTGTCCGCACTGGTGCTGGTGGTTCTGGTGATATTCGCCTTCCTGCGCAGCGTACGCGCGACGCTGATCCCGAGCCTCGCCCTGCCGCTGTCGATCATCGGCACCTTCGGCGTGATGTACGTGTTCGGCTACACGCTGGACAACATCTCGCTGATGGCGCTGACGCTGTGCGTAGGTTTCGTCGTCGACGACGCGATCGTCATGCTCGAGAACATCACCCGCCACATGGAGATGGGCGAGCCGCGGATGGTCGCGACGATGAACGGTGCCAGGGAAATCGGCTTCACGATCATGTCGATGACGCTGTCGCTGATTGCGGTCTTCATTCCGGTGCTGTTCATGGGGGGCATCGTCGGACGCCTGCTGCACGAGTTCGCGGTGACGATCATCGTCGCCGTGCTGATCTCCGGCATCGTGTCGCTGACGCTGACGCCGCTGCTGTGCAGCCGCATCCTCGACGCCGGGCGCGACGCGCGGCACGGCCGCATCTACGCGGCGTCGGAGCGGATCTTCAACGGCGCGCTCGATGCCTACCGCGGCAGCCTGCTGTGGGCGCTTTCGCACCGCCGGACGGTGATGGCCACGTTCGCCGCGCTGTTCGTCGCCACCGGATTCCTCTTAGTCCACATGCCGAAGGGATTCCTCCCCAGCGACGACGTCGGCCAGCTGTTCGTCATCACCGAGGCGGCGCAGGACATCTCGTTCGAGGCGATGGCCAACCTGCAGCAGCAGGTCGCCGCCGAGATCCGCCGCAATCCCCATGTCGAGAACGTGATGGCGTTCGCCGGTGCCGGCGGACCCACCGGCGCGCTCAACAACGGCCGCATCTTCGTGACGCTGAAGCCGCGCGGCGAGCGCCCCGACGCCGACAAGATCGTGCAGGAGCTGCGGCCGAAGCTGCAGAGCATCCCCGGGATCCGGGCGTTCGTGCAGAACATCCCGGCGATCCGCATCGGCGGGCAGCTGACCAAGAGCGTCTACCAGTACACGCTGCAGGGCGCGAGCACGACCGAGCTCTACGAATGGGCGCCGCGCGTCGAGGCGAAGCTGAAGACGCTGGCCGGGCTCACCGACGTCACCAGCGACCTGCAGATCACCCAGCCGCAGATCAGCGTCCAGATCGATCGCAACAAGGCCTCCGCGCTGGGCGTATCCGCACAGGCGATCGAGAACACGCTCTACGATGCCTATGGCTCGCGCCAGGTGTCGACGATCTACGCGCCGACGAACCAGTACTGGGTGGTGATGGAGCTCGAGCCGCGCTACCAGACCGACCCCTCGGTGCTGTCGCTGCTCTACGTGCGCTCGTCCACCGGCGCGCTGGTGCCGCTCAACGCCGTCGCGACGCTGAAGCCCACCGTCGGGCCGCTGGCCGTCAACCACCTCGGCCAGCTGCCGGCGGTGACCATCTCCTTCGACCTGCAGCCCGGCGTCGCGCTGTCGCAGGCCATCGACGAGATCCACAGTGCCACCGCCGACATGCGCATGCCCGCGACGATCAACGGCTCGTTCCAGGGCGCGGCACAGGCGTTCCAGGCGTCGCTGAAAGGCATGGGCATCCTGCTGGCCTTCGCGATCTTCGTCATCTACCTGGTGCTCGGCATCCTCTACGAGAGCTTCATCCACCCGGTGACCATCCTGTCGGGGCTTCCGACGGCGGGGTTCGGCGCACTGGTCACGCTGCTGATCTTCGGCGACGTGCTCGACATGTACGCGTTCGTCGGCATCATCATGCTGGTCGGCATCGTCAAGAAGAACGCGATCATGATGATCGATTTCGCGATCGAGGCCCAGCGCAAGGAAGGCAAGGCGCCCGCGGAAGCGATCTTCCAGGCGTGCATGACGCGCTTCCGGCCGATCATGATGACGACGATGGCGGCGCTGATGGGCAGCCTGCCGATCGCCCTGGCGCTGGGGGCGGGCGGGATGGCGCGCCGTCCGCTGGGGCTCGCCGTCGTCGGCGGCCTGGTCGTGTCGCAACTCCTGACGCTCTACATCACGCCGGTCGTCTACGTCTATTTCGAGCAGTTCCGGAGCTCGGTCGCACGGCGCGCGCATCGCGCGCCGCCGCAGCCGGCGCCCGCGACCGCCGACTGATCGCCGACCAGCTGCGCGACGTGCGAGTAAGCCGGCGCTTGCGCACTTCGAGTGCACAAACGCACGCGGCCCCGCTGTCTGGGCCACGGTTCCACTGCCTCGCGATTGCGACGGAGCGGCGCGGGTCGTGGGTTTCGGGATCGTCCCCCGACCCTAGAGCAGATCATTGAGCGCGAACCCCGCGCCGATCACCGTCTGCCGGAAGTTGTAGTCGATCAGGCTCTCGCCGTAGCCGGTGAACACCTGCAGGTAGAACCTGAACGGGCCCACCGCCGGCGCCGACCAGTCGAGTTGCACCGCGCCCTTGCCAGTCGCGGGATTGCCGCGTCCGGTCAGCGTCAGTACCTGCCTGCCATGACGCCACAGCAGCGTCAC
Source organism: Pseudomonadota bacterium (assembly GCA_021784125.1). Classification (GTDB taxonomy): domain Bacteria; phylum Pseudomonadota; class Gammaproteobacteria; order Burkholderiales; family Casimicrobiaceae; genus VBCG01. The sequence goes on from JAJXTF010000108.1 coordinate 3,013, forward strand.
GTCGCCATAGCCGAGGTAATCGGTGATGTCGGGGTTGTCGTCCCTGGATGCGCTCTCGTGCACGCGCAGCCACGGACGCAGGAGGAGCGCGAGCCTGCCGCCCGCGAAATGGTCGTCCTCGACGCCGAATTGCGCGTAGACGCGGTTCCAGCTGCGCGACAGGGGGTCGGCCCGGCCGTTGGACTGGTGGACGAATCCGACGTTGAGGATCTGCCAGCGCAGGTCACCGACCAGCGGCATGTCGGGCTGCATGACGAACATGAGCTCGGGCTGGTAATCGGTCTCGCGGAAAGGGCGCGACTGCAGCGAATTGAACATCTGCCAGTTGCTCTGCTGGGTGTAGCCCAGCCACGTGGCGACTCCGAGGTCTTCGCTCTCCCACAGGCGCGCCTTGAAGCTCACCTGGAACTTGAGCTCGTCGCGTTCGATGCCCGTGTCGGCACCGGCGTCCGGATGCGTCGGCGAAACCGGCGCACCGTCGACGCGATCGGAGTGCCGCAGGATCACGTAATTGGCATTGTGCAGGCGGACGAGGAACGGATAAGGGCTGCGCGCGTCATAGCGTGACCAGCGCTCGCCGATCATCGAGCGGTCCGCGCTCCCGTCGATCGGGGCCTGCGGCGGCGCGATCCGCCCGGACGGCCCCGGGGTCTCGCCGGGCGGCACCGGCGGTGCGGGCGCGACGGGCATTGCCGGCGCAGCAGGCGCCGCCGGCGCGCGCTCGACGGCGGCGTCGTAGCACGCGAGGCGCGCATGGTCGTCGACGATCGATCTACAGGCGGTGGCGTCGCCCGCGGACGCCGGACCGGCGGCGCAGGCGCATAGTGCGAGAGGCAGGAGCTGAAGCGGACGCAAGCGCATGGTGGCGAAGGGAAGCGCGCCGGACATCCCGGCGACTGCAATGCTTGCACATCGCGCCGGACTCCGCTCGGGCGCTGCGCACTGCGCGGCGGGCGCGGACTCGCGGACGGCAGCTGCGGGCGCGGTCGAACTGCCGCGTCCGGACCGTCCCGGGTGCCGGCTTTGCTATGCTCGACGCCGTCGTCGCTCCTTCCGGAGATGGATGTCATGAGAGACGCATCGATACCGGTCACGCTGATCATCGTCGGTCTGGGCTGGCTGCTGTGGGAATACCGGCTGTTTCCGGACGTGGACTGGATCATCGCGATCGGTTTCATCGCCGGCGGCATCGCCGTGCTGGCGATCGACGGCATCAACAAGCATTCGGTGGTCATCGGCCCGTTCCTGATCGCCATTGGCATCGCCTGGCTGCTCCACGACCGGTACTGGGTGCACTGGCGGATCATCGTGCCCGCGATGCTGGTCCTGCTGGGCGTCCTGATGCTGGTCGCCCGCAGCCCGAAGATCCCCGACCGGCGCATGCCCGGCAAAGGGCCGCGCTGACCCAAGCCCGGGTCGACAGCGCGGTTTCTCGTGCAGCCGTCGCGCCCGCCGCGTCCGCCACCGCGCCTTGCCCCGGGGGTCGCTTTGGCGTAACTTCCGCCATGACGCTAGGGGTCCTTCCCGTCCATGCCGGACGGGTCGGTGAGAGAACACCCTCGGTACCTGTACGGATAATGCCGGCGCAGGGAAGCGTGAGCACTTCATCGCTCCTCTTCCTGCCACGGCATCGACGAGGAACACGATGAACGCCAACGACCAGTTTTTCGCCCGCGACGCCAAGGTAGACTCCGCCGCGGTCGCACCCCTTCCCGCTTCACGCAAGATCCACGTCGAAGGCTCGCGTCCCGACCTGCGCGTGCCCATGCGCGAGATCTCCCAGAGCGACACGCCGGCGACCTTCGGAAGCGAGACGAATCCGTCGATCGTCGTCTACGACACGTCGGGGCCCTACACCGACCCCGACGCGCACATCGACATCAGGCGCGGCCTGCCGCCGCTGCGTGCGGCGTGGATCGCCGAGCGCAACGACACGGCCGAACTCGACGGACCGACGTCGGCCTATGGCCGCGAGCGCCTCGCCGACCCGCAGCTCTCCGGCATGCGCTTCGACCTGCACCGCCTCCCTCGCCGCGCCAGGCCGGGGGCAAACGTCTCGCAGATGCACTACGCCCGCCGCGGCATCGTCACGCCGGAGATGGAGTTCATCGCGATCCGCGAGAACCTGAAGCGCGAGGAAATGCTGCGCACTCTGCCGGCGCTGGTCACGCGCCAGCACCCGGGCCAGAGCTTCGGCGCCGCGATCCCCGACGTCATCACGCCGGAATTCGTCCGCGACGAAGTCGCGCGCGGGCGCGCGATCATCCCGAACAACATCAACCACCCGGAGACCGAGCCGATGATCATCGGCCGCAATTTCCTGGTGAAGATCAACGCCAACATCGGCAACTCGGCCCTGTCCTCGTCGATCGGCGAGGAAGTCGAGAAGATGACGTGGGCCACACGCTGGGGTGCCGACACGGTGATGGACCTGTCGACCGGCAAGAACATCCACGAGACGCGCGAGTGGATCATCCGCAACTCGCCGGTGCCGATCGGCACCGTGCCGATCTATCAGGCGCTGGAAAAGGTCGACGGGAAGGCCGAGGAGCTGACCTGGGAGATGTACCGCGACACGCTGATCGAACAGGCCGAACAGGGTGTCGACTACTTCACGATCCACGCCGGCGTGCTGCTGCGCTACATCCCGCTGACGGCGAAACGCATGACCGGCATCGTGTCGCGCGGCGGTTCGATCATGGCCAAGTGGTGCCTCGCGCACCACAAGGAGAGCTTCCTCTACGCGCATTTCGAGGATATCTGCGAGATCATGAAGGCCTACGACGTCGCGTTTTCGCTGGGCGACGGCCTGCGGCCCGGCTCCGGCTTTGATGCGAACGACGAGGCGCAGATGGGCGAGCTCGCCACGCTGGGCGAGCTGACGCAGGTCGCGTGGAAACACGACGTGCAGACGATGATCGAGGGCCCCGGCCACGTGCCGATGCACCTGATCAAGCACAACATGGACGAGCAGCTGCGGCTGTGCGGCGAGGCGCCTTTCTACACGCTGGGGCCGCTGACCACCGACATCGCGCCCGGCTACGACCACATCACCAGCGCGATCGGCGCGGCGATGATCGGCTGGTACGGCACGGCGATGCTGTGCTACGTCACGCCCAAGGAGCACCTCGGCCTGCCGAACAAGACCGACGTCAAGGACGGCATCATGGCCTACAAGATCGCGGCCCACGCCGCCGATCTCGCCAAGGGTCACCCCGGCGCGCAGATCCGCGACAACGCGCTGTCCAAGGCGCGCTTCGAGTTCCGCTGGGAAGACCAGTTCAACCTCGGCCTCGATCCCGACAAGGCCCGCGAGTTCCACGACGAGACGCTGCCGCAGCACGGCGCCAAGCTCGCCCACTTCTGCTCGATGTGCGGCCCGCACTTCTGCTCGATGAAGATCACGCAGGACGTTCGCGACTACGCCGCGAAGCAGGGGCTGGACGAGCGCGAGGCGCTGGCAAAGGGGATGGAGGCGAAGGCCGTCGAGTTCGTGAAGAGAGGGGCGGAGATCTACTCGAAGGCGTGAGCGTGGTTGCCGATTGCGGCCGTCGACTCCTGCTGCGCATCACGCTGCGTGACGTCGACCCGCCGGTATGGCGGCGGGTCGCGGTCGCCGAAGACCTCACGCTAGCCCAGTTGCACGGGGTGATCCAGCGCGCATTCGGCTGGCAGGACTGCCACCTGCACGAGTTCGAGATCGCAAGCGATCGCTTCGGTCGACCGGACTTCTGCGGCCACTTCCCGGGCAGCGCTCCCCGGGTTGTCGACGAGCGCAAGGTCGCCCTCGGCGACATCCTCGGCGCGAGGCGCAGCTTCCGCTACTGGTACGATTTCGGTGACGACTGGTGGCACGACGTCGTCGTCGAAGGACGTGAGGCGGCAGAGCAGGATGCCCCTCGCGCCACCCTGCTCGCCGGCGAGAATGCGTGCCCGCCGGAGGACTGCGGCGGGCCGCCCGGCTACGTGGAGCTCCTTTCCGTGCTCCGCGATCCGGAGCACCCCGAGCACGCCGAGATGCGCGAATGGGCCGGCGCCTTCGATCCCCGACGATTCGACCTCGCCGCGGCGAAGCGCCGCGTTGCAGCGGTCCGACGCACGCCCACTGTCCGCGGCGGATCCGCCGGAAAGACGGGAGCCTGACCGCGCGGTGCCTCTCGGATCAGCGCCTGCGCTGCGCGTGCCGGCGGATCCACTCGGCGAACTCCTTCTCCTCGAGATTGCCGGCTGCGAGCGCGAGGACCTTCAGCGTCGCATCCGCTTGGGTGGCGACGAGCCGGTGGCCGTTGAGGCCGAGGACCAGGCCGACCTCCACGAATCCGGCGCGCTTGTTCCCGTCGACGAAAGGATGGCTCCGGATCAGCCTAGCGCCGTAGGCCGCGGCAAGATCGGCGATGTCGGGAGTGCCGTGGGCGGCGAGGCTCTCGTCGTGCAGCAGCCCGAGCGCGTGCCGATCGAACCAGCGCCAGCTCACTTGGCAAGCTGGTGGAAGGTGTCGCGATAGTCACGCATGAACTCACGGCCCGCCTCGATCTGCGCGGCCAGCGCCGGATCGTAGGGCGTCAGCACCTAAGCGCCGGGCGTCTCGGTGATGAACACCGGCGAGCCCTTCTCGAGCTTCAGGCGCGCGAGCACTTCCTTGGGCAGGATCACGCCCACGGAATTGCCGATCTGCATGAGCTTCAGGGCGAACATGGTCGATCGTCGTTGGTTATGACAATTGTTGTAATAAACGGCGAGGCGAGCCCGATCACTTGCGCCTGGCGCGCCTGGCCGGTCTTCGCGGCGCCGGCGGCAGTCCGGCGCCTGCATTCGGGTCCGCCGCGACCTCGTCCCGCAGCCACTGCCTGAACACGGCGAGCTTCGGCGAATCCGCCATCCGCGGCGGATAGACCAGGAAATAGCGGTGCGGCGACGGCACGCTGATGTCGAAGGCTCGCACCAGCACGCCATTGGCGAGATCGCTGCCGATCAGCGACGTGCGCGCGAGCGCGACCCCCTGCCCCTCGACGGCCGCCTGCAGCAGGTGCGAGGCGTCCTCGTATTTCGGTCCACGCGAGGGCTCCTCCCAGTCGAGCCCCGCAGCGCGGAACCACGGCTCCCAGAACTCGTTTTCCGAGCGCAGCAGCGGATAGCGCGCGAGGTCGGCGGGGCGCGACGGCACACCACCCTCGATCCCCGGACTGCAGGCGACGAAATATCCGTCGTCCATCAGGTGCTCGCAGACGAGCCCGGGGTAATTTCCGCTGCCGTACCGGATCGCGGCGTCGAGGTCGATGTCGCGATGGGTCGCGACGAAGCAACCGATGCGCGGCAGCAGCCAGCGCGCCGCGCTTTCGGCGCTGATTCACTCGCCGGCGCAGATACGGAAGTCGCGCTGGGCGCGTCGCGACCACGCCGGCGACTTCGTGTGGGTCGCGGTGCTGGTGCTGCTGCTGGGACTTTCCGTCGATTCGCTGCTCGAAGGCCTGCGCTTCGTGCGCAGCGCCGCGCGGCGCCGGATCAGTCCTCGGGCATCGTCAGGCGCACGATGTAGCCGCCGGATTTCTCGTCGCGGTCGAGCGCGAGCTCGCCGCGACGCGCGGCCTCCTCGAGCAGGGTGTTGAACGAACGGAAGCCGTAGTACGACTCGCTGAACCCCGGCTTGCGGCGCTTCAGGGCCTGCTTGATCATCGAGCCCCAGATCTTCTCCTCGGCGCCGCGCTCCGACAGCAGCGCATCGATCGTCTCGACGACGAGGTCGACGGCCTCGTCGCGGCGCTTCTGCTCGTCCTTCGGGAGCTCGACCGGGGCCCCGACGGGCGCCTCCGCTGCAGCCTCGACGGGCACCTCGACGAGCACCTCGGCGGCCGGCTGTGCGTCGCCGCGCGTCGCCGCGGCGCCGGTGGTCTTCTTCGCCGCGGCGCGCGGCTTGGTCGCGGCCGCGCCGCGGCTCGCCCCGCGCCTGGCGGTGGCCTTCTTCTTTTCGCGCACGAGATCGTCGTAGTAGATGAACTCGTCGCAATTGGCAATGAGCAGGTCGGAGGTCGAGTTCTTGACGCCGACCCCGATGACCGACTTGGCGTTCTCGCGCAGCTTGGACACCAGCGGCGAGAAATCGGAATCGCCGCTGATGATCACGAAGGTGTCGACGTGCGTTTTGGTGTAGCAGAGGTCGAGCGCGTCGACGACCATCCGGATGTCCGCGGAATTCTTGCCAGACTGGCGCACGTGCGGGATCTCGATCAGCTCGAACGACGCCTCGTGCATCGGCGCCTTGAACGCCTTGTAGCGCTCCCAGTCGCAGTAGGCCTTCTTGACGACGATGCTGCCCTTGAGCAGCAGGCGCTCGAGCACCTTGCCGATGTCGAACTTCTCGTAGTTGGCATCGCGCACGCCGAGCGCGATGTTCTCGAAATCGCAGAACAGCGCCATGCTGGTGACTTCAGGGGTGTTGGCCATCGGGATGCGCGGCGCCCGGGGCCGCCGCGAAGGTTGGAATGCCGCCACGATACCAGCCTGCGCCGGCGCGCTACACTGCCGCGGCCAATCTTCCTCCGGTCCCCCGATGAATCCCTCCCCCCTCTCGCCGCTCGAAGCCCGCGTGCTCGGCGTGCTGATCGAGAAGCAGCGCACGGTGCCCGACACCTACCCGCTGACGCTCAACGCGCTGGTGGCGGGCTGCAACCAGAAGACCAGCCGCGACCCGATCATGAACGCCGGCGACGCCGACGTGCAAGCGGCGATCGACCGGCTGAAGGAGGATCTCTGGATCGTCGAGTCGAGCGGCGGGCGCGTGATGCGCTATGCGCACAACGCCGAGCGCGTGCTGGCGATCCCCGCGCAATCGGCCGCGCTGCTGGCGGTGCTGCTGCTGCGCGGACCCCAGACCGTCGGCGAGCTGCGCATCAACTGCGACCGGCTGCACCGCTTTGCCGACATCTCGGCGGTCGAGGCTTTCCTGCACGAGCTCGCGGCGCGGCCGGCCGGCGCGCTGGTCGTCGAGCTCCTGCGCTCCCCCGGAGCGCGCGAGACGCGCTGGG
>JAJXTF010000004.1 GCA_021784125.1 Pseudomonadota bacterium
CTCGATGTGCACGGCGAACGCCGTCGAGTCGCCGCCCAGCCCCTGCGGGCCGATGCCCAGCTCGTTGACCGCCTCCGACAGCGCGCGCTCGAGCGCAGCACCCTCGGGGTCGTCGCAGACGCTGCCGAGCGCCCGCGTCGCGGCGATCTTGGCGAGGTGGACGCAGAGGTCCGCGCTGCCGCCCACGCCGACGCCGACGATGGTCGGCGGGCAGGTCTTGCCGCCGGCATCGAGCACGCAGTCGACGACGAAGCGCTCGATCGCGGCGACCCCCTCGGCAGGCACCGCCATTTTCAGCCACGAGTTGTTCTCGGAGCCGCTGCCCTTGGGAATCATCTCGATCGACAGCTCGTCGGGGCGCTCGGAGTACGCGAAATTGATCACCGGCACGCGCCGTCCGGTCGACGTGTGCCGGTTCCTGCGCGTGATCGGATGCACGACCGACGAGCGCAGCGGATGCTCGCGCGTCGCGCGCTCGCAGCCGCGGGTGATCGCCGCCTCGAGGTCGACGCCGTCGACGTGCAGGTTGCGACCCAGCGTCACGTTGTAGATCGGGATTCCGGTGTCCTGGCACAGCAGGTTGCCGGTCTCTTCGGCGACCGCGATGTTGCGGATCATCGTCCCCAGCACGCGCTTGCCCCCCGCATCGGTCTCGCTGCGGTCGAGGCGCTCGAAGCCCTGCTTGATGTCGTCGGGCAGGATCTTCAGCGCCCGGATGTAGAGCTCGCGTGCGACGTCCTCGACGCGGGAGATGTCGATGTCCATGGTCATTTACCCTCCGGACGCGCGGCGCGGCCGCGCATCAGCGGACCTCCAGCAGGAAGAGCAGGGCAACGAGCAGCGACACGCCCGCGGTGACGGCGGCGAGCGACTTCTGCCAGTTGCGCCAGGGCAGGAACTCGAGCGCGAGCACGCGCAGGCCGCCGGTCAGGTGAGCGGCGAGCAGGACGACGAGCCCCCATTCGGCGAACTTCAGCCAGGGATTTTCCGTCCAGCGCAGGAAGCCTTGCAGCGCGGCCTCGCCTTCGAGCGCCCGGCCCAGTGCCCAGAAGTGGACGGGCAGGAACAATGCCAGTGCCACGCCCGAGACCCGGTGAACGGCGAACGCCCACCATCCCGCGGGATGATCGCCGCGAGACCGCATCCGCTGCCGGGTGTCCCGCCGGTTCATCCGGCAAGCCCCCAGACCGCGCGCAGCCCCAATGCCAGCAGCGCAATGGCGACGAACGCTGTGGCCAGATCCGCACGGTGTCCGCGAAACCCCGCCCACTCGGCAGCGATCGCCCTCAATCCGATCGGCGCATGCACGGCGGCCGCGACGATGAACACGACGTAGAACGCCGGCCACGCGACCGATCCGCGAATGCGCGCGATGATCGCTGCGGCCGTCAGGCCGCCGTGGACCGCATAGAAGATCGTCGCGAGATGCACGAGCACGCAGGCGGCGAGCACGAATGCGCTCACGCGCTGCGCAAGCCACAGCGCGGCATCGATGCGCGCACGATGCCCCGCCCGGATCCGTCCCGGGGAGGCGCCGGCCGCGCCGGGGGCGCCGTTCACAGCTCGCCTTTCAGCAGCGCGCGGGATACGGCGCGTTTCAGGCCTGCGATCGACGCCGTCGGCGCCAGGTGCTTGGGGCAGCGCTCGGTGCAGTTCGCCTGGCTGTGGCAGGCGTGGCAGCCGGCATCCCCGGCGATCGCGGCGAGGCGCTCGCGATTGCCGCCGTCGCGCACGTCGTTGACGAGCGTCCACGCGCGATTGAGCGCAGCCGGTCCGAGGTAGTCCGGTCGCCACGCGACGATGTCGCAGGACGCGTAGCAGACGCCGCAGCCGATGCATTCGATGGCCGCGTCGGCGGCGCGGCGCTCGCGGCTTCCCGGCGCGACGCGCGGCACCGGGTCCTTGCGGGTCGCCGTCGGCGCCAGGCGGCCTCGTGCGGCCGCCCACTTGTCGAAGAACTCGCGCATGTCGCAGACCAGATCGCGAACCACCGGCAGGTTCGCCAGCGGCCGCAGCTCCAGGCGATCGCGGGCTGCGACGCGGTCGACGTGGGTCCGGCAGGTCCACCGCGCAACGCCGTTGACGGTCATCGCGCAGGAACCGCACATGCCGACGCGGCACGCATAGCGATACGCGAGCGTCGGATCGAGGTTGCGCTGGATCCATGTGACGACGTCGAGCACCGTCTGGCTCGACTGCCGGGGAACGCGGTAGCGAACGAACTGCCCCACGGCGTCCCCGCGCCAGACGTCGACGTCGATCGAGGAAGAAACGGGCGGCGTCGTTTCCGACTGCCGCTCGCGGGAAGGGTCCCCCGCCTGTGCCGTTCCGGCCGTCATCCTGAACCTGGGTTCAAGATCGGTCGCCTGCCGGGACCATCAGGCGCTTCCGCTTGGGAGCGCACACCGGTCCGCATATGGCAACGGCAACCTCGCTACGAGAGCATTGGTCCAAAGAACGTATGGCCGACACGAACACCGCAGGGGATTGAAACCGGGCCGCCTGGAAAAGCGGATCAGAACAATTTTTCCTGGCCTGCAAGCGCCTGGTCGATCGCCGCCTGCATCGCCCTGATTCTACGCCGTGCAGCGTCATCGTCAATTGCGCCGCCTGCAGCGGCGATGCCGGAGGCCGATGGCGCCGATGTGCCGGCCGTGGCCGCCTTCACTGCCCTGCGCTCGCGCAGCAGCTCGTTCGCGATGTTGAGCGCGGCCATCACTGCGATGCGCTCGCCCCCGGTGACCTTCCCCGCGTCGCGTATCTCGCGCATCCGGCGATCGAGGAACGTCACGGCCTCGCCCAGTTCCTCGCGCTCGCTCTCCTTGCACGCGATCTTGAGGTCACGGCCGAGGATCGTCACGTCGAGCGTGACCGGCCGCGATGGCTCGCCGGCGCTCATTCGACGGGCATCCTGGAGAGCAGCGTGTCGAGGCGCGCGCCGGCCTGCGACATGCGCGCAGCGAGGTCGTGGTTCCTGTCCTGCGCGACCGAAAGCTCGCGTCGCAGCGCTTCGTTCGCTTCGCGCAGCGCGCGCGCCTGCGCGATCAGCGCTTCGACCCGTTCTTCCAGTGCGGCAAGATCGATATCCATGTCTGGCGGAACTATAGGCGGCGCCTCACGGGCGCGTCAACCTGCGCGCCCCGGATCGGTGTCGAGTGCCACGTAGCGCACCGACAGCACGTCGAGATCCTCGGCGCCTCCCGGGGTCTTCAGCGTGACCGCGTCGCCTTCGCGCGCCTTGAGGAGCGCGCGCGCCATCGGCGAGATCCAGCTGATGTAACCGCGGCTCGCGTCGATTTCGTCGATGCCCACGATGCTGAGCCTGCGCTCGTTGCCGCGCGCATCGGCGACGGTCACGGTCGCGCCGAAAAAGACCCGGGACGCGGAATCGTCGTCGCGCCTCGCCTCCGGGTCGACGACCTCGGCCTTGTCGAGCCGGCGAACGAGGAAGCGGATCCTGCGGTCGATTTCGCGCAGGCGCTTCTTGCCGTAGATGTAGTCGCCGTTCTCCGACCGGTCGCCGTTGCCGGCCGCCCATGCGACCGTCGCGACCAGCTCGGGCCGCTCGCGCGACACGAGTGCGTCGAGCTCGCGCCGCAGCCGCGCGAACCCTCCGGGCGTCATGTAATTCCGGCTGCCGGGAGGCAGCGGCGACGCGTCCTCGGGCGCATCGTCTGCGTCGTCGGGTGGCGCCTGTTCGCTGGTGAAAGCCTTGCTCATGCATCGTTCCTGCATCACGCCGCAAGCCGGCCGCGACGGAAGGCGGCGAAGCGCGGACCGCGCGGCGCTGCAGCCGTGGATTATAGGCCGTCGGGTGCCGGCCGTTGCGCCTTCGCGAGCGCCGCGCAAAGGCTCGCCATGCCGTCGACGAAACGCGGACCCGGCCGGTGCAGCAGGTTCGCATCGACGACGAACAGGTTGTGGAGGCGCACGGCAGCGAGCGTCGTCCACCGGCGCCAGCGATCCAGCCATGCGGGGCGCCGCGCGCCGTCGGTTCCGGCGACGATCACCTGCGGATCGGCCGCGAGAACCGACTCCACGCTCACCTGCAGGGCAGGCACCTGCTGCGCCCCGAACACGTTCGCCCCGCCGCACTGCGCAATCGCCTGCGTGACCAGCTGCTCGCCGCCGAGAGTGTAGATGGGGGCGTCGTAGACCTGATAGAAGACCCGCAGCGGCGCCAGATGCGACGCCGGATGCGAAAGGCCGTCGGCCTTGCTGCGAAAACGCAGCGCCGCGGCGTCGGCGACCGGACGGGTCCCCGCCAGGACCCCCAGCCGCTCGATCTCCGACGCGATGTCGTCGATGCGGCGCGCATCGGTCTCGAAGACCGCGACCCCGTGGCCCTTCAACCAAGCCACCTGCGCCGGCGTGGTCCACGGCCAGGTCACGATCAGGTCGGGCGCCAGCGCGACGATGCGCTCTAGGTCGAGCGCCGCAACGTCGCCGATCACCGGGAGCTTCGCGGCCGCAGGGGGCCAGTCCGAGCCCTTGATCACGCCGACGACGCGATCCCCGGCGCCCGCCGCGAAGACGAGCTCGGTCGCGTGCGGGGCGAGGGTCACGATGCGCCGCGCGGGCTTCGCCAGGACGACCGGGGCGCCGGTGTCGTCGACCACCCGCAGCTCCGCCTGTGCGGGCGTGCAGGCGGCCGCGATGCAGGCGGCGGCGAACAGCAGCGCGGCGCAGCACGGCCGTGCAGCGACATCGCGCAGAAGCGCGGGGCGCCAGGTCACAGCTGCCACCGCGCGCCCGCGAAGACGCGCGCGCCACCGGTCGCGTAGTCGGCGGAGAGCTCGTAGTTCTTGTCGAGCAGGTTGTCGCCGCGGACGAACAGCGTCACGCCGTGTTCGAGCGGCCATTCGACGGCGACGTTCACGATGCCGTAGCCCCCGAGCCGGCGCAGGTTCTCCGCATCGTCGTAACGCGCCGACGACCCCACCCACTCGGCAGTCAGGCGCGCGGGCCCCGCCTGCCGGGAGTACGAGAGTGTCGCGTGCCTTCGCGCGCGCCGCGGCAGCAGGTGCCCGGTCACGTCGTCGGTGGGTGATTGCAGGTCGATCGAGGCATGCACGCTGGCGTCGTGCCAGGCCCAGTTCCCGTCGAAGGTCACGCCCTCGAGCGTCGCGTCGGCGACGTTGTCCGGCCGGCAGTTGAATGCGGCGTCGCACTGGAAGACGATCAGGTCGCGCACGCGGTTGTAGTAGCCGACCGCATGCGCCTGCCAGCTCGCTTCCCCGATGCGCCCGGTCGCATGGATGCCTCCCTCGAGGTTGTGCGAGGTCTCGGGCCGCAGATCGGGATTGGAGTACCCGGGGTAGTAGAGATCGTTGAACGTCGGGACGCGGAAGGCGGTCCCGGCACCCGCGGTCATGCGCCAGGTGGGCGAGATCCGGTAGCCCCAGGCGAGCGCGCCGGTGGTCCGGCCCCCGAACTGGCTCGACTCGTCGCGACGGACGTTCATTTGCAACGCATTCGCGCCGGCGACGATCCGCGCGATCGCGGTCAGGGAATTCGTGGCGCGGGCGTCGACGGCAAAGCCCGAATCCGAGTCGACGCGTTCCTCGCGACGCTCGGCGGCGACGCTGAGGCTCCCCGCCGGCAGCGTGAGGTCGTTCTGCCACGCATATTGACGCTGGCGCGTCCTGAACGGGTAGTCGCCATATCCGGTCTTCGACACCGAGCGGTCTTCACCTTCGCCTGCCGAGAGCTTCGAGCCCCACCACGTCGCCACCCGGTCTGAGCTCGCGACCTGCCACGACGTGAGCGTGGTGATCGTCCGGTCGTTGAACGCGTCGCCGGCATCGAACTGGTTGTCGAGGCGGCTCCGGAAGAACTGCGCCGACAGCGTGTGGCCGGGCAGGGGCGTCAGGTCGCCATTGGCGACAACGCTCCGGTCGCGATAGCCGTCGCGATCCGGGTCGTAGCTGAAGTTTGCGGGATTGGTGATCGCATTGAAGCCGTCGCTGCGGCGCGCGGACAGCTGCAGCGACCCGCGCGCCGTGGCGGAGCCTCCGGAGATGCCGGCGGCGCCCGACGCGGTCGCGTAGCTGCCGTAGCCGACCGAGGCGTTCGCGTGCATGCCGCGCTGCCCGCGTCGGGTGAAGATCTGGACGACCCCGCCGATGGCGTCGGCGCCGTAGAGGCTCGACGCAGGCCCGCGCAGGATCTCGATGTGGTCCACCTGGTCGAGCGGAACCGCTTCCAGCGCCGTCGCGCCGCTGGACGACGAGGAGACGCGCATGCCGTCGATCAGGACCAGCGTCTGCGTTGCGTTCGCACCCCGCAGGAAGATCCCGGAAGTCGCGCCGGGACCGCCGTTGCGCGCGATCTCGACCCCGGGCTGGCGCTGCAGCAGCGACACGAGGCTGTCGCTGCCGCTTTGCGCAATCTCGTCGGGGCCGATGACCGTCACGTCGGCAACGAGGTCGACGGCCGACTGGGGCCCGCGCGCCGCCGTGACGACGATCGGATCGAGCACCGCCGTGCCCTTGGGAATCTGGGGAACCTGGGCCTGCGTAACCGACGCCATCGCGCCGCCGACGATCAGGACGAACGCACCGTGGAATGGCCGGGCCGGGCCACCGGCCCGCGGGCGCTGCAGTCTTTCTTGCATGGGATGCTCGCATGGGTCATGCCGTGGGAACCCCGCACGGACATTGATCGGCACAACGCGGGCATCGCAATGACGCCGGCAGGCACCGGCAGGGACCATCGCCGGGCCGATCGACGTCGACCCTGCGGTGGCGCGGCGTGTGCGCCTGCGAGCGGCAACGGATCCCCGCGCTGCGGTTCACTTTCCGCACGCGATGCCGCAGGGCATCGCACACGACGCAGGCCGGTCTCCGGGCTTGCCGGTCTTGATCGTCCCGCCTTCCCGACCGCGTCGCGCGACCAGTGGCCTTGCCTCGACGTCCGGACGATCCGCACCGACTTACCGTTGCGGGGGCAGCCGCGGCATTGGCGCAGCATCGATCTCGCGCCGCACCGCGTTCCCGTTTCACCCACCGGATCGATGACCTCCGGCGGACACCTGCGGGGACAATTCTACTCCCGCCGCGCCTGCGCGAACCGGATCGGCTCCCTGCCGCGGGGCACCGAGGCGCTTTGCTAGAATGTGCGGTTACGCCAACGCCGCCTGCGGCACGCCGGCGCCGGACCGCGCCATTGACCGATCCAAGCGAGTGACCCGCAAGCTCTACATCCGCACCTTCGGCTGCCAGATGAACGAGTACGACTCGGACCGCATGGCCGACGTGCTCGCCGCCTCCGAGGGCCTGGCGCTGACCGACCGGCCCGAAGACGCCGACGTCATCCTGTTCAACACCTGCTCGGTGCGCGAAAAGGCCCAGGAACGCGTGTTCCACGACCTCGGCCGGGTGCGCGAGCTCAAGGCGGCCCGGCCCGACCTGATCATCGGCGTCGGAGGCTGCGTCGCGTCGCAGGAAGGCGCGGCCATCGTCGGGCGCGCGCCCTACGTCGACGTCGTGTTCGGACCGCAGACGCTGCACCGCCTGCCGGCGATGATCCGCGCGCGTCGCGACACCGGCCTGCCGCAGGTCGACGTCTCCTTTCCCGAGATCGAGAAGTTCGATCATCTGCCCCCACCGCGCGTCGAGGGCGCCAGCGCCTTTGTCTCGATCATGGAAGGCTGCAGCAAGTACTGCTCGTTCTGCATCGTCCCCTACACCCGCGGGGAGGAGGTCTCGCGCCCGTTCGACGACGTTCTGACCGAGATCGCGGACCTCGCCCTCCAGGGCGTGAAGGAGGTGACGCTGCTCGGACAGAACGTCAACGCCTGGCGGAGCCCGTCGACCGACGGCGGCGACGAGCCTGCCGACCTCGCGATGCTGCTCGAGTACGCGGCGGCGGTTCCGGGCATCGAACGTCTGCGCTACACGACGTCGCACCCGAAGGAGATGGGCAGCCGTCTGATCGCGGCCTACGGCAGGATCGACAAGCTGGTGTCGCACCTGCACCTGCCCGTGCAGTCGGGTTCCGACCGCGTCCTCGCCGCGATGAAGCGCGGCTACACGGCGCTCGAGTACAAGTCGATCGTACGTCGATTGCGCGCCGAGCGTCCCGCACTGTCGCTGACGTCGGACTTCATCGTCGGATTCCCCGGCGAGAGCGAGGGCGACTTCGAGCAGACGCTTCGGCTCGTCGAGGACGTGGGCTTCGATGGTGCGTTCAGCTTCACCTGGAGCGCCCGGCCCGGAACGCCGGCGACCGACCTGCCCGATCGCATCCCCGCGAATGTCGCGCAGCGCCGCCTCGAGCGCCTGCAGGCCCTGCTCGACGCGCAGTATCGCGACGTCAGCGCATCGATGGTCGGCACCTGCCAGCGCGCCCTCGTGACGGGTCGGTCGGCCAGGGATGCGCAGGAGCTCGCCGCCCGCACCGACAACAATCGCGTGGTCAATTTCGCCGGAGATGCGGGCCTGGTCGGCCAGTACGTCGACCTCGTCATCACGGCCGCCCTGCCGCACTCGCTGCGCGGCGAAACCGCGCGTCCCTGAACCCCCGGTCGGCGCGCTGCGCCGGCCTGCTCGCGTCACCCGACACCGGAGACACCGCTACATGCTGCCACTGCGCCCCGCCCGCACCGCGATACTGATGTCCGCCCTCGGCCCGTTCCTGATCGCCGGCTGCGCGAGCATCCCCGCGTCCAGCGCCAGCCAGGCCGATGCCACTGCCGCGATCGCCGCGGCGGCGGCGACCGCCGCCACCGCGGCCCCGGGCGGCAACGGCGCATCGCCGTCGGGCGCGCACCCGACACCGCCCAATGCGACGGCTGCGGCCGCAGCAGCTGCCGCCGCAGCGCAGGCTGCGCAGGCGACCAAGCCTTTCGCCACCGTCGTCAAGGACGCGAAGGAATCGAAGGGGCTGTTGAACCTCTGGCAGAAGGACGACAAGGTCTGGATCGAGATCGGGCCCGACCAGTTCGACCACCCGTTTTTCTTCAAGTCCGCGCTGAACCGGGGCATCGGCGAGCACCGGCTGTTCGGCGGCTCGATGACCTACCCGATCGGCGTCGCGCAGATCGTCGTGTTCCACAAGCACGGCAACACGGTCCAGCTGATCGCCAAGAACGAGAAGTACACGGCGCGGGCGGGCACGCCGGAAGCCCGTGCGGTCGCGGCGGGATTCTCCGACAGCCTGCTGGCGACGGCGCCAATCGCCTCGCAACCCGATCCCGAGGGAAAATCGGTGCTGATCGACGCCAACGCACTGCTCTTCGCCGACATCCCGGGGGCGACGACCTTTCTCGAAAGGGTCTATCGCCAGCCCTACGGCTTCGACGCCAAGAACTCGTCTTTCGGCAAGCTCTGGGCGAGCCCCGACAACGTGGCGCTCGAGGTCTCCGCGCATTACGCACTTTCGCGCCTCGTGCTGCCGCCACCGCCGCCTGCCAAGTCGATGCTGCCGTCGCCGCCGGAGACGCTGCCGGACGTGCGCAGCATGTTCCTCGGCTACTACTACACCTTCGCCAAGCTCCCCGACCTGCCGATGCAACCGCGGCTGGCCGACGACCGCATCGGCTATTTCACGACCGACGTCCTCGATTTCACCTCCGACATTCCGCGCGTTCCGGTCGAGCATTTCGTCGACCGCTGGCGCCTCGAGAAAAAGGATCCTGCGGCGGCGCTGTCCGAGCCGAAGCAGCCGATCGTGTTCTGGCTGGACCGCAACATCCCGGTCAAGTACCGCGAGCCGATCCGCGAAGGCATCCTCGAGTGGAACAAGGCCTTCGAACGCATCGGCTTCAAGGACGCTATCCGCGTCGAGGTCCAGCCCGATGACGCCGATTTCGACACTTCCGACATCCGGCACGCGTCGGTGCGCTGGCAGACGGTCGCGAAGACGTCCTACGGCGCGATCGGCCCTTCGGTCGTCGATCCTCGCAACGGCGAGATCCTCGACGCCGACATCGGCATCGATGCCAACAACGTCCGCGTCGTCCGCAGCCTGCGCGGCGAATACCTGCCGTCGCCTGCCAACGCGTTCTCCGCGCTGGCCGGGACCGGAACGCTCGCGGGCTTCGGGGCGACGGCCGGCGCCGACGCCCGCAGCTGCAGCTACGAGGAAGCCGCGACCGGTGACGCCGCATTCGCGCTTTCGCTGCTCGAGGCCCGCGGCGAGATCGCGCCGGACAGCCCCGCGGTCGACAAATTCGTCGATGCGTTCCTCAAGGCGGTGACGATGCACGAGGTCGGGCACACGCTGGGGCTGCGCCACAATTTCCGCGCTTCGACGATCTACACCGAGGCGGAGCTCTCGGATCCGGCCTTCACGGCGAAGAACGGCATCGCCGGCTCGGTGATGGAATACAACCCGTGGAACATCGCCGCCGCGGGCGAGCATCAGGGGCAGTTCAACATGTCGACGCTCGGGCCCTACGATTACTGGGCGATCGAGTACGGGTACAAGGCGCTCCCTGCGCAGCAGGAGGCGGCGGACCTCGCGAAGATCGCCGCCCGCTCGAACGAGCCGCAGCTTGCCTACGCGACCGACGAGGACGTTTCGGTGTTCGGCATCGATCCCGACGTCAACATCCTGGACCTCGGTCGCGACCCGCTGGCCTACGCGAAGAAGCGCCTCGAGCTCGTGCACGAGATGTGGCGGCGCACCGAGGCGATGCAGCTCGCCCCGGGCCAGAGCTACTCGGTGCTGCGGCGCAATTTCAGCAGGGGCCTCATCGAAGCGGCCCAGGGTGCGCTGTTCGCCGCGAAATACGTCGGCGGCCTGACGACGCTGCGCGATCGCGCAGGCAGCGGGCGCGCGCCGCTCGACCCCGTCGATGCACGAAAGCAGCGCGAGGCGCTGCAGATGCTGGCGACCGGGGTCCTGTCGGCCGACAGCTTCGATTTCCCGCCGGCGTTCCTGCGCAACCTGACGGTGTCGACGACCGACATGGACGATGCGCAGGAGCTCGGCCGGCCGGTGCCGCCGCTCGACCTGCCGGTCGACCAGCAGGTGCTCTCGCTGCAGCGTGCGGTCCTCGACCGGCTGATGAGCCCGGTCGTCGCGCAGCGGCTGCTGAACAACGAATCCAAGGTCGACCATCCACGCCAGGCGCTGCGCCTGCCGGACCTCTACGCGACGCTGCACGCCGCCGTGTGGAGCGAGCTTCGGACCGGCAAGGACATCCCGCTCCCGCGGCGCAACCTGCAACGCGAGTACGTGACGCAGGTCGCGAATGCGCTGATCCGTCCGGCGCAGTCGATGCCCGCCGATGCGCGCGCGCTGCTTCGCGCCGACGCGAAGCGGCTGCGCGCCGAGCTCGCCGCCGCGCAATCGCGCAAGTGGTCGAGGGAGGGACAGGCGCACATCGCCGATATGCTCGCGATGCTCGACGAAGCGCAGAAGGCGCCGATCGTGCGCCAGGGCCTGTGAGCCAACCCGTCCGCCGGACGATCCGCCCGCAGGCGACCAAGGGCTCGCGCGGGCGCAAGGGAGTCGCACGCACGCAGCGGACGATCGCGCTCGAGGCCGCGGACAACCGCGCGCTCGCCAATCTCTGCGGACCGCTGGACGCGAACCTGCGCCAGATCGAGGCGGCGCTCGACGTCACGATTGCGCGCCGCGGCGACCGATTCACCATCGAAGGTGCACAAGCGCAGGTGGAGCGCGGTGCGCGCGCGCTCGCGCGCTTCTGCGCCGAGGCGGGCAAGCCGCTGTCGGTCGACGACATCCAGCTCGGGCTGGTCGAGATCGCGGCCAGTCGCCCCGCCGCCCCTCACCCGCTCGACGCTCCGCGCCCCGCCGCCTCTCCCCGCACGCGGAAAGAGGGCGGGGGTGAAGGGGGAGCAGCGCCTGCGCAGCCCCTCGATGCGCCGCTGCTGCGCACGCGCCGCGCCGACCTGCACGGCCGCACGCCGAACCAGATCGCCTATCTCGAGGCGATCCGGTCCCACGACATCAGCTTCGGCATCGGGCCTGCGGGCACCGGCAAGACCTACCTCGCCGTCGCCTGTGCCGTCGACGCCCTGGAGCGCGACGCGGTCAAGCGCATCGTCCTCGTGCGCCCCGCGGTCGAGGCGGGCGAGCGCCTCGGCTTCCTGCCCGGCGATCTCGCGCAGAAGGTCGATCCCTACCTTCGGCCGCTCTTCGACGCCCTCTACGACCTGATGGGTTTCGACAAGGCAGCGAAGCTCCTCGAGCGCCAGACGATCGAGCTCGCGCCGCTCGCCTACATGCGCGGCCGCACGCTCAACCACTCGTTCATCATCCTGGACGAGGCGCAGAACACCACCCCCGAGCAGATGAAGATGTTCCTGACCCGCATCGGGTTCGGGACCCAGGCGGTCATCACCGGCGACGTGACGCAGATCGACCTCGCACGCGGCCAGAAGAGCGGTCTGATCGAGGCCGAGCGCGTGCTCAAGGGCGTGCGCGGCATCGCGCTCGTCCGCTTCACCAGCGCGGACGTGGTCCGCCATCCGCTGGTGCAGAAGATCATCGATGCCTACGATCGCGATGCAGCGACATAGCGGGCCCTCACCCCGGCCCTCGGCCGCAAGCGGGAGGGGGAGCAGCGGGCCGGCACTCGGGCTCGCGCTCCAGTGGATGGTCGATCCGACGCCCCTGCCGCGGCGACGCACGCTGCGCCGGTGGATGCAGGCGGCGCTCGATCGCCCGGCGGAGGTCACGCTGCGCTTCGTCGGCGAGCGCGAGGGGCGGATGCTCAACCACCGCTACCGCGGCCGCGATTACGCGACGAACGTCCTCACCTTCGTGTACGATGATGTCGCGTCGCTCGCAGGCGACATCGTGCTGTGCGCCCCGGTCGTGCGCAGGGAGGCGCGGGCGCAGCACAAGACGCTGACGGCGCATTACGCGCACCTGGTGATCCACGGCATGCTGCACCTGCAGGGGTACGATCATGAGCGCGACGACGATGCCGCGCGCATGGAGGCGCGCGAACGCGTCCTGCTCGCGCGCCTGCGCTATCGCGACCCTTACGCCGACCCCTACGTCGACGCGCCGGGCGACGCCTGATGGCGAACCACGGCGCCTCCGACGACAAGCCGACGCTGCTCGAGCGCCTGTCGGCCTTTCTGACGCGCGAGCCCGAGGACCGCGAGGAACTCCTCCGCCTGCTGCACGGCGCATTCGAGCGCCGTCTGCTCGACGCCGATGCGCTGTCGATGATCGAAGGCGTGCTGTCGGTGTCCGAGACGACGGTGCGCGACATCATGATCCCGCGCGCGCAGATGGACTGCGTGTCGATCGACGACGATCCGACCGAATTCATGGCGCTGATCCTCGACACCAAGCACTCGCGGTTCCCGGTGATCGGCGAATCCAAGGACGACGTCGTCGGGATCCTGCTTGCCAAGGAACTGCTGAACTACTACGCGAATCCCGAGGCTTTCGACCTGCACGAGACGCTGCGTCCGGCGGTGTTCGTGCCCGAGTCCAAGCGCCTGAACGTGCTGCTGCGCGAATTCCGCGCGAACCGCAATCACATCGCGATCGTCGTCGACGAATACGGCGGGGTGTCCGGACTGGTCACGATCGAGGACGTGCTCGAGCAGATCGTCGGCGACATCGAGGACGAATACGACTTCGACGAGAGCGAGGACAACATCATCCCCGAGGCCAACGGTCATTTCCGCGTCAAGGCGCAGACCGAGATCGCCGACTTCAATGCCCAGTTCGGAACGAATTTCGAGGACGAGGAATTCGACACCGTCGGCGGCCTGCTGCTGAAATCCTTCGGGCGCCTGCCCAAGCGCGGCGAGTCGACGACCGTAGGCGGGTTCCGTTTCCGGGTGCTGCGCGCCGACAGCCGCCGGCTCTACACGCTGCACGTCGAGCGCGTCGCGCCAGCGTCCTCCGACGACGACGACAGCGGTTGAGCGCGCCGCGATGACGCTCGCGCGCGCATTGTCGCTCTCGCTGGCTGCGGCCGCGGGTGCGGCGACGGTCTTCGGATTCGCCCCTTTCGGCCTCGCGGCACTGCCGGTTGCCACGCTCGTCGTCCTGTTCTGGCAGTGGCACGACGCGGTGTCGGCGCGCGATGCGGCGGGCACCGGATTCGCGTTCGGGCTGGGACTCTTCGGTGCCGGCGCGTCCTGGCTTTACATCGCGATCCAGACCTTCGGCGGCATGCCTGCGCCGCTCGCGGCGCTGGCCATCGCCTTGCTCGTCGCCTACCTCGCACTCTGGCCAGCTGCCGCCGGCTGGCTGACGGCGCGCTACGCCCCCCGGCAGTCGGCGGCCCGGCTGCTGGTCGCGGCGGGCGCCTTCACCCTCGCCGAATGGCTGCGTGGTTACGTGTTCACCGGATTTCCATGGCTCACCCTCGGTTACTCGCAGGTGCCCGGCGGATGGCTGCGGGGCTACGCGCCGATCGGCGGCGTATTCCTCGTCTCGCTGGCGCTGACGCTGTGCGCGGCGCTGGTCGTCCATGGCGCCGGCGCGCTTGCGCGCGGCGCAGGGCGCGCAGCCACGCTTGCGGCATGCGCGACGCTCGCGCTGCTCGCGCTCGGTGCGGGCCTCGCCCGCATCGAATGGACGACGCCCGCCGGTGCCCCCGTCGCGGTGTCGCTCGTCCAGGGCAACATCCTGCAGGACGAGAAATTCGATCCGGGGTTCCGCAGCGACACCTACGACCGCTACCTGCGTCTGGTCGATTCGAGCCGCGGCCGGCTGGTGGTCCTCCCCGAGTCTGCGTTCCCCGTGTTCTCCGACGAGGTGCCCGACGCCGTGTTGCTCGCCCTGATCCGGACGGCGATCGCGCGCAACGGCGACGTGCTGCTCGGCCTGTTCACCGAATTGCCGCCCCTGCCGGGCAGCCGCGCGCCACGCTACTTCAACACCGTCGTCGCGCTGGGTGCGGGCGACCTGCAGTTCTACCGCAAGCACCACCTGGTGCCGTTCGGCGAGACGATCCCGCTCGAACCGGTGTTCGGATGGATCATCCGCTCGGTGCTGTCGATTCCGCTGGCCGACCAGGCGCGCGGTCCCGCGTACCAGGCGCCGCTGGAAGTCGCCGGGCAGAAGGTCGCCGTCGACATCTGCTACGAGGACGCGTTCGGCAGCGAGCTGATCCCCGCTGCGCGCCGTGCCGGGATGCTGGTCAACGTCACCAACGACGCGTGGTACGGGCATTCGATCGCCGCGCGACAGCACGACCAGATCGCCGCGATGCGCGCGGTCGAGTTCGGACGGCCGATGCTGCGCGCGACCAACACCGGCATCACTTCGGCAATCGGGCCCGACGGCCGGGCGCTCGGGGAACTGCCGTGGTTCACCACCGGCATCCTCGAGGTGAGCGTCGCGGGCCGCGAAGGCGACACCCCTTACCTGCGCTTCGGCGACGCCCTGGTGCTCGCGGCCTCGATCGTGCTGGTGGCGGCGCCGATCGTCGTCGTCCGGTCGCGGCGCCGCCGGTGAGCTGCGCGCCCGGCAAGGTCCGCAGGCTCGATGGCGCCGGCGCACGGCGCGAATCCCGGTAAAATCTGCGGATTTCGCAGACGCCCCGCCGCCGGGCGCATCCGGAATCGACATCGATGCAGACGTTCCAGCAACTGATCCTCACCCTCCAGGCGTACTGGGACCGCCAGGGCTGCGCCCTGCTCCAGCCCTACGACATGGAGGTGGGCGCCGGCACGTCGCACACGGCGACCTTCCTGCGCGCCCTGGGGCCCGAACCCTGGCGTGCGGCGTACGTGCAGCCTTCGCGCCGCCCGAAAGACGGCCGCTACGGCGAGAACCCGAACCGGCTGCAGCACTACTACCAGTACCAGGTCGTGCTGAAACCCGCGCCGGCGGACATCCTCGACCTGTACCTGGGCTCGCTCGAAGCGCTGGGCTTCGACCTCCGCAGGAACGACGTCCGCTTCGTCGAGGACGACTGGGAGAACCCGACGCTGGGCGCGTGGGGCCTGGGATGGGAGGTGTGGCTGAACGGCATGGAGGTCACGCAGTTCACCTATTTCCAGCAGGTCGGCGGACTCGACTGCAATCCCATCACCGGCGAGATCACCTACGGCCTCGAGCGCCTGGCGATGTACCTGCAGGGCAAGGACAACGTCTTCGATCTCGTCTGGGCGACGTGGAGGGAGAACGCGCTCGAGCGCTCGCTGACCTACCGCGACGTCTACATGCAGAACGAGGTCGAGCAGTCGACCTACAATTTCGAGCACTCGAACGCCTCGGCGCTCACCGGGCAATTCGCCTTCTTCGAGTCCGAGGCGAAGCGCCTGCTCGAAGCGAAGCTGCCGCTGCCCGGCTACGAGATGATCCTCAAGGCCGCGCACACGTTCAACCTGCTCGACGCCCGCGGCGCGATCTCGGTCACCGAGCGCGCCGCCTACATCGGACGCATCCGCAACCTGTCGCGAATGGTCGCGCAGGCCTACGTCGAATCGCGCGAGGGGCTGGGCTTTCCGATGCTCCCCGATCACCTGCGGATTCACGCGGCATGAGCGCCGCGGGCGCGAGGGCGACGCGATGAGCGCGGCCGGGACCGAGGCCGCAGCCGCGGCGACACTGCTCGTGGAGCTCTTCACCGAAGAACTGCCGCCCAAGGCGCTCAAGTCGCTGGGCGCGGCATTCGCCGACGGCCTCGCCGCCGGCCTCGCGCAGCGCGGCTACCTGTCCGGGTCGTCGCGGACCGCGCCCTACTCCACGCCGCGAAGGCTCGCCGTTGCGATCACCGAGGTGCGCGCCGTTGCGCCCGATGCCGAGATCGTCGACAAGCTGATGCCGGCCAGGGTCGCCTTCGATGCCCGGGGCGAGCCGACCGCCGCCTTGCAGAAGAAGCTCGCGGGCCTCGGACGCGCGCAGCTCGCGACGCGCATCGCCGACGCCGCCGAAGGTCCCGATCGCGTCTACGTCGCGTCGGACGGCAAGGCCGACTACGTCTACCTCAGGCGTCTCGCGACAGGCCAGCCGCTGGCGCGCGGCCTCGACGAGGCGCTCGGCGAGACGATCGAGGCGTTGCCGATCCCCAAGGTGATGAGCTATCCCCGCGAGGGCGGTTACTACAACGACGTCAGGTTCGTCCGTCCCGCGCACCGGCTCGTCGCGCTGCACGGCAGCGACGTCGTGCCGGTGACGGCGCTGGGCCTCGACGCGGGTCGCAGGACCGGCGGACACCGGTTCCTGGGCCGGGTCGAGATCGACATCGAACACGCCGATGCCTACGCGCCGACGCTCGAGGCCGAAGGCAAGGTCCTCCCGGATTTCGGGCAGCGGCGCGCGGAGATCCTGCGCCAGCTCGTGCACGCCGCCGAGGGCGCCTCGGTGATCATGCCCGATGCGCTGCTCGACGAGGTGACGTCGCTGGTCGAATGGCCCGCGGTCTACGCCGGAACCTTCGATCGGGCGTTCCTCGAAGTCCCGCAGGAGTGCCTGATCCTGACGATGCAGCAGAACCAGAAGTATTTCGCGCTCGCGGATGCGCAGGGAAACCTGACGCACCGCTTCCTGCTGGTCAGCAACCTGGCCACGCAGGAGCCGGAGGCAATCGTGCAGGGCAACGAGCGCGTGCTGCGCGCGCGCCTCGCCGACGCCAAGTTCTTCTTCGACCAGGACCGCAAGGCCCCGCTGGCGTCCCGGGTCGAGCGCCTGTCCACGATCGTCTATCACCACCAGCTCGGGACGCAGGCCCGGCGCGTCGAGCGCCTGCGTCGGCTGGCACGCGAGATCGCCGCCAGGATCGGCGCCGACGCCGCCGATGCCGATCGCGCAGCGCTGCTCGCCAAGGCGGATCTGGTCACCGACATGGTCGGGGAGTTTCCCGAGCTGCAGGGCACGATGGGGCGCCACTATGCGCGCTTCGACGGCGAGACCTCCGACGTCGCCGACGCGATCGCCCAGCATTACTGGCCGCGTTTCGCGGGCGATGCGCTGCCCGTGGGTCCCGTTGCGCAGGCCACGGCACTCGCCGACAAGCTGGAGACCCTCGCGGGTATGTTCGGCGTCGGCGCGCTTCCCACCGGCGACAAGGATCCATTCGGCCTGCGTCGCGCGGCGATCGGGGTATTGCGGATCCTGATCGAAAGGGAGGTCGCGCTGCCGTTGCCGGATCTGGTCGACATGGCGTTCCGGGCCTTCGATGGCATCCCCGCCGCAAAGCCCGCGCCGTCCGAGCTGGCCGAATTCCTCTACGATCGCCTGCGCGCCCACCTGCGCGACCAGGGATACACGGCGAACCAGGTCGAGGCGGTGCTCGTGCAGCGCCCGGCGCGCATCGACACGGTTCCCGCCCAGCTCGCCGCCGTCAAGGCATTCGAGGCACTGCCCGAGGCGCAGGCGCTTTCGGCGGCGAACAAGCGCATCGTCAACATCCTGAAGAAATCCGGCGCAGCCGCCGCGGTCGCGGTCGATCGCGCGAGCCTCACCGACGGCGCCGAGCACGATCTCTGGCTTGCGTTCCAGCATCTCGCGCCGGCGGTCGACGACCATTGCGCGAAAGGCGACTACGCGAGCGCCTTGCGCGTACTGGCCACGGCGAAGCCGGCGGTCGACCGCTTTTTCGACGACGTGATGGTGATGGCCGACGATCCGGCGATCCGCGCAAACCGGCTCGCGCTGCTGCGCGGTGTCGCGGCGACGATGAACCGGGTCGCCGACATCTCGAAGCTCGCGACCTGACGGCGCCCGCCGCGCCCGGCCACCCATGGTCCAGTTCGCATCCGATGGCGTCACCGCAACCCGCGCCGCGCGATTGATCATCCTCGACCGGGATGGCGTCATCAATCACGACAGCGAGCAGTTCATCAAGTCGCCGGACGAGTGGCGTCCCATCCCCGGCAGCCTCGAGGCGATCGCCCGGCTCAATCGCGCCGGCTATCGCTGCGTCGTCGCGACCAACCAGTCGGGGGTCGGGCGCGGGCTGCTCGATTTCGCGACGCTGAACGCCATCCACGACAAGATGCACCGCGCGCTGGCCCTTGCCGGCGGGCGCATCGACGCGGTGTTCTATTGCCCACACACCGCCGATGCGCGCTGCGACTGCCGCAAGCCCAAGCCCGGGATGCTGGTCGAGATCGGCAGGCGCTTCAACGTCGAGTTGACCGGTGTGCCGTGCATCGGCGACGGCCTGCGCGACCTGCAGGCTGCGGATGCGGTCGGGTCGCAACCGATGCTGGTGCTGACGGGCAAGGGCGAGAAGACGCTGCGCGACGGCGGATTCCCGAAGAGCACCGCGATCTTCCCCGACCTCGCTTTTGCGGCGTCGGCCCTGCTCAGCGGCGAGTAGCGGCGAGCTCGACCGCATGGGATCCGCGCTGCGATCGCTGGCTTTCGCGGTCTTCCAGGCGATCGTCACGCCGCTGTGGGCGATCGCCATCGTCGCGGTCTGGTGGTTGCCGCGCGTCCCGCGCTTCCGGTTCATCACCGGCTGGTGCGCGATGAACCTCTGGGCCGCGCGCTGGATCTGCGGCATCCGCCATCGCGTCATCGGCATGGAAAACATGCCGACGACGCCGCACATCGTCGCCTGCAAGCACAGCTCGACCTGGGAAACGCTGTTCCTGTCCCGGCTTCTGCCGCCGCTCGCCTACGTCGCGAAGAAGGAACTGCTGTCGGTGCCGTTCTTCGGCTGGGGCTTCGCGCTCGCCTCGCCGATCACGATCGACCGGCGAACCGGGAAGGACGCGATGGTCCAGATGGCCGCGCAGGGACGCGAGCGCTTCGAACAGGGCTTCTGGATCGCCGTGTACCCCGAAGGGACCCGGATCCGGGCGGGCACGCGCGTTCGCTACAAGACCGGCGCCGCCCGCCTCGCGATCGCGATGGGCGTGCCGATCCTCCCGATCGCGCACAATGCCGGATGGCTGTGGCCCAAGGGCACGATGGACAAGCGCGCGGGGACCGTGACCCTTTCGATCGGCAAACCGATACCGCCCGATGCAATGGATCCCGCGCAGCTGACGCACGCAATCGAAGACTGGATCGAAGGCGAAGTCCAGCGGCTCGGCCCACCCGAATGAGGCGCGGCCACCTGCACGATGGCGAGGCGTCGCTGCGTGAAGGCCAGTTGCGCGGCATCGTCCTCGCCGGGCAGGCCATCGAGTACCGGCTGATCCGCGCACGCCGGCGCTCGATCGGCATGGAGGTCCATCTCGAAGGACTCACCGTGCGCGCACCGCGCTGGGTCAGCCTGCACGACATCGAGGCAGCCCTCGTCGAGCGTGCCAAATGGATCCTCAGGTCGCTCGCGGAGTGGCGAGCGCGACGCCGCGACGTCATGCCGCGCCAATGGACGACCGGAGCGCCGATCGTCTTCCGCGGGGAACAGCTCGCGCTGGAGGTCTTCCCGGCGCGCCGGCTCTCGATCGCCGCCGACCTGTTCAGCCTGACGGTGCGCCACCCGGAAGCCCACGATGAGCGCCAGGTCGCCGACGGCGTTCGGCTCTGGCTCAGGGAGCAGGCGTGGGCACTCGTCGTGGCGCGCGTCGCCGATTACGTGCGACACGTGAGCCCTCACCCGGCGCCCGTGCGCCTGTCCGACGCGCGCAGCGAGTGGGGCAGCTGCAACGCCCGGGGTGAGATCCGTCTCAACTGGCGCCTGGTGCAGCTCCCGCCGTTGCTCGCCGAGTACGTCGTCGCGCACGAGGTCGCGCACATCGTCGAACTCAATCACTCCGCGCGGTTCTGGAGCGTCGTCGAATCGCTGCTCCCCGGCCACGCCGCGCTGCGCCGCCAGCTCGACGACTGGACGGCTCTTTTGGCGGCGTGAGCCCGGGAGCAGGGGCCCCGCGAGCGAATGCGAGCGGGGATGCAACCAGGGCGAATCGCCACGGGAGGCCGACACACCGGCGTTCGCATGCCATGCCAGTGCAAGGAGGCCGAGGGCGTGAGCCCGGGAGCAGGGGCCACGCGAGCGAATGCGAGCGGGCGCAGCGACTCGCAACCCCTGCGCGCGACGCCCCGTGCGCTCGCGCTTCAGCCTTCCTGTGGAGCCGGCAGCCCGGGCAGCCGCAACGCCACGCGCGCCTGGGCTTTCAGGAGTCGCGTCAGCGCCGTCGCCAGGTCGTCGTGCCCGCGGCTGTCGCGCCAATGGCCGTGATCGGCGCGAAAGTGGAAACCCCCGCTCTTCGCGGCGACCCAGATCTCGCGGTTGGGCACATGGCGGTTGACGATGACCTTGCTCCCGTCTTCGCACTCGATCGTCAGCACGCCGTCGGTGAGATTCCAGTCGATGTCGGCGTCGCTGGTCTCGAGCGCGGCGTCGAGCGCCAGCCCGATCGTCTCGAGCGTCGCATCGGCTGCGGCAATGAAGGCGGATTCGTGCATCGTGCCATGCTAGGATTTGCCGCAATGGTAAGTCAAATCCCGCTACGCAACGTTCTCGCCGCGCTGGCGCTCGCTGCACTGGCCCTCGCGGTATCGGGCTGCGGCGTCAAAGGCCCCCTGCGGCCTGCGCCCAAGGAAGCGCCTGCCGCAGCGCCGTTGCCGGCGTCACCGGCTTCGCCGGCACCGGCGAAACCAAAACCGTGAGCGCCTTCGAGTACGTCGACGGCGAACTGCGCGCCGAGGCTGTGCCGCTGGCCGGCATCGCCGCGCGCCATGGCACGCCCTGCTACGTCTACTCGCGCTCGATGCTGACGCAGGCATACCGCGAGTTCGACGCCGCATTCGAAGGCATTCCGCACCTCGTCTGCTACGCGATGAAGGCGAATTCCTCGCTGGCGATCGTCGATCTCTTTGCCCGCCTGGGCAGCGGTTTCGACATCGTGTCCGGAGGGGAGCTCGAGCGCATCGTCGCCGCCGGCGCCGACCCGCGCAAGGCGGTCTTTTCAGGCGTCGGCAAGACCGACGCCGAGATGGAGGGAGCACTCGCTGCCGGGATCCTCTGCTTCAATGTCGAGTCGGCGAGCGAGCTCGACCACCTGGCTGCGGTGGCCGGCCGGATGGGGCTGCGGGCACCGGTCAGCTTCCGCGTCAATCCGGACGTCGATCCGCTGACGCACCCCTACATCTCGACCGGGCTCAAGGAAAGCAAGTTCGGCATCGAGTTCGCCGAGGCCCCGGCGCTGTACCGCCGCGCGGCGGCAATGCCGTCGATCTCGGTGCGGGGGATCGATATCCACATCGGCTCGCAGATCACCGATCTCGGCCCCTACCGCGAGGCGGCGGGCAAGGTGCTCGGGCTGGTCGACGCGCTCGCCACGGACGGCATCACGCTCTCGCACATCGATTTCGGCGGCGGCCTCGGCATCCGCTACCGCGACGAAGCGCCGGTCGCGCTCGCCGACTACGCCCGGATGCTGCGCGGACTCACCGGCGGCCGGCGCGAGGCGCTGCTGTTCGAGCCCGGGCGGCGCCTGGTCGGCGAAGCGGGCGTCCTGCTGACGCGCGTGCGCTTGCTCAAACCCCAGGCCACCCGCAACTTCGCGGTCGTCGACGCGGCGATGAACGACCTGCTGCGGCCGTCGCTCTACGACGCATGGCACGCGATCGACCCGGTCCGTCCGCGCGCCGCCGAGGCGAAGCTCTGGGACATCGTCGGGCCGGTCTGCGAGAGCGGGGATTTCCTCGGCCAGGACCGGAAGCTCGCACTGCAGGAAGGCGACCTGCTCGCCGTGCGCGCGGCGGGTGCCTACGCGATGTCGATGAGCTCCAACTACAACAGCCGTCCTCGCGCCTGTGAAGTGCTCGTCGACGGCGAGAGCACGCTGCTGATCCGTCGCCGCGAGACGACTGCGGAACTCCACGCGCAGGAAACGCGATTGCCCTGATCGAAACTGCGCGCCGAACGCCGGAATTCGCGCCTGCAATCGGTCGCGTGCGATTTGCGAAATCGCAACAACCGCGTTTTGCACCGTTCGAATCGAGGAACAAATCTTGCAAAAGCTTGAAACGTGGCTACAATGCAGGCAGCAGGTGCCAGTGGATTTGTCAAGGGGTCGACTCCAAATAAATCGCAGTGGAGCCCGATGCCTTCCGGATCCGGCAACACCTGCGAATGAAGGACCATAAAAGGTACATTGAACTCAGACAGGAGAATCAACAATGATGGCTGACATGATGTCGATGATGACGCCGGCGGCTCCCGCCGCGGCGCCGAAGAAGAAGGCGAAGAAACGCAAGGCGGCCCCGAAGAAGAAGGCTGCGCCGAAGAAGGCCGCCAAGAAGAAGGTTGCGAAGAAGAAGAAGGCTGCGCCGAAGAAGAAGGCCGCCAAGAAGAAGGTCGCCAAGAAGAAGAAGGCTGCGCCGAAGAAGAAGGCCGCCAAGAAGAAGGCTGCGCCGAAGAAGAAGGCCGCCAAGAAGAAGGTCGCCAAGAAGAAGGCCGCGCCGAAGAAGAAGGCCGCCAAGAAGAAGGCTGCGCCGAAGAAGAAGGCCGCCAAGAAGGCGACCAAGCGGAAGGCCGCGAAGAAGAAGTAACTTCTTCGACCCAAGCGCCGTCGCAGATGTGCGATGGACGAAAACGGGCGACGCGATGCGTCGCCCGTTTTGCTTTGCATTTCCCGACCCGCGGGGACCCGGCCTGGCGCACCTGCGCCGCAGCGCCGGGATTCCAGGCCCTCAGCGCTCGCTGATCGCGGTGCTGCGCGCTGCCGATGCGGCGACCGCCGGCCTGCCGCCCGGCGCAGGGTGACGCCTCGATGCCACCCGGGCCTTCGGGGCGCGGTGTGTCTTGCCGCGGGCCGCCTTGGGCTTGTCCGCGCGCGCCGTCAACGTGCGTCCCTGCCGCTTGACCGCCTTCGCCTGCAGCTTCGCCACCCGGGTCTTGGCCACGTGCGGATGGCTGCGGCTGGCGTGCAGGACCCTGACCGGTCGCGCATCGCTGGTGATCCGCAGTTTCTGCCCGGTGCGCAGCCAGTTGCCCGAAAAGTGGTTCCAGCGCCTGATATCCTGCATCGACACGCCGTGGCGCGCGGCGATGGCGTGCAGGTTGTCGCCGCGACGCACGACGTAGTAGAACGTGCGCCCGGCAGGCACGGTGGTGAACACCGCGTGCTCGAGGGACGCCGCGCTCGCCGCCGACGGGCGCTGCGACGGCACCAGCAGCGAATAGCCGGTCGGCACCGTCGAGCGCGGCCCGACGCCGTTGACCGAGCGCAAAGTCTCGAGCGACATCCCGTAGCGCAGCGCGATTTGGGCCAGCGTCTCGCCGGGCTTCATCCGGTGTGCCTGCCAGGACACCAGGGGCTGGTCGATGAGGTCGAGCTTGGCGGCAAAGATCTCGGCCTTGTCGATCGGCAGCAGGATGCCGTACTCGTCCGCGCCGGCGATGACCGGCCGGTTGTGCTGCGGATTCAGCGCCAGGAATTCGTCGAGCGGCAATTCCGCCAGCTCGGCCGCCCGCTTGACATCCATCTGGACGGTCGTCCTGACGACCGTGAAATACGGCGTGTCCGGCACGTCGGCCAGCACCAGCCCGAACTTCGCCGGATCGGCGACGATGTTCTTCAGCGCCTGCAGCTTGGGCAGGTAGTTGCGGGTCTCGTCGGCCATGCGCTGCAGGCTCGAGTAGCCGGTCGGCAGGCCCCGCGAACGGTTGTGCGCCATCGCGCGCTCGACGTTGCCCTCCCCCCAGTTG
The DNA here is from genome assembly GCA_021784125.1 of Pseudomonadota bacterium. GTDB lineage: Bacteria > Pseudomonadota > Gammaproteobacteria > Burkholderiales > Casimicrobiaceae > VBCG01. The sequence continues at coordinate 24,509 of JAJXTF010000004.1, forward strand.
TAGGCAGCGAGCGCAAGCTGCCAGTCGTCGAATTCGGAGTGGAGCTGCTGCAGGTAGTCGAGTGCCGAGTTCGTGGCGGCGACGACGTCGCGCCGGGAATCGAACCACCAGTTCTGCTTCAGGCCGTAGTGCTTCGCGGTCCCCGGCATGAACTGCCAGATCCCCGAGGCATGGCTCACCGACATCGCGTTCGGATTGAACGCACTCTCGACCATCGGCAGCAGTGCGATTTCCAGCGGCATGTTGCGCTGCTCGACCTCGGTGACGATGTGATAGAGGTAGCGCCGGCTGCGCTCGACCATGCGCGCGACGTAGTCGGGGCGCGCCGCATACCAGTGCTCCCACTTGTCCACCAGCGGCCCGTCGATGTCGGGGATCGCGTAGCCCCGGACGATGCGATCCCACAAGTCGCCCTTGGCCGCGGGCAGCGGCTCGAGATCGGCCTGCGCCCCATCGAAGGGGTCATCGACGACGATCCTGGGCGGAGCGGGGGGGAAGTGGACTTCGGGCAGCTGCGCGACGCCAGTGGGTGGTGACGCCGGAGGTGGGTTGGTGACGGTCGCACACGCGGCAAGCGCGAGGATCACCGGGAGGATCAGGTATCGTCGAAAGCGCAATTCGGTCAGTCCGATGCAAAGGCGCGCGGTTCCTCGGTGGACCGCGCAGGCTGCGGCGATGGTAGGCCCGGGGGCGCCGAGCGTCAACCCGAATGGGCAGGACAGCGCCGAGTTCAGGGAGTTCGGCGCACGTGGCGCGGACCACGACGCAAGGACTGCGAGGCGCGGGCGCGAAAGGCTGCGCCGATCGCCGCGAATCAGGCCGGCGCGCTCACTGGAATCCGTTCTTCCATTCGCGCAGCTCGGCAAAGACGTCGACGACGTTGGTCAGCGCACGGCCCGCGTGCGCCGACGCCGCATTCGCGACGGCCGCAACCCCGGCGCGCAGAAACGGGTTGGTGGCCCGCTCCTCGGCGATCGTCGACGGCAGCGTCGGCACCCCCGCATCGTGCTTCGCCTGCTCGCGCGCCGTGCGCGCGGGCAGGTCGGCATTCGCCGGCTCGACCGCCGTGGCGAAGCGCAGGTTGGCCATCGTGTACTCGTGGCCGCAATGCACGCGCGTCGCCCCGGGCAGCGCCGCGAGCTTCGACAGCGACTCCCACATCTGCGCCGGCGTGCCCTCGAAGATTCGCCCGCAGCCGGCCGCGAACAGCGTGTCGCCGCAGAACAGGATCTCCTGGCCGGCGCAGTAGAACGCGATGTGCCCCGCCGTGTGGCCCGGGATGTCGATGGCGTCGAACGCAAGCCCGATGCCCGGCACGACGATCGAGTCGCCCTGCGCGAGCGCATGGCTGCGCCCGGGAATGGCTTCGCGCGCCGGCCCGTAGACGGGAACGTCGAACCGGCGCGTGAGCCCGGGAATCCCTCCGACGTGATCGGCGTGGTGGTGGGTTGCGATGATCGCCGCGAGATCGAGCCCGTTCGCGTCCAGGTACGCGAGCACCGGGGCGGCATCGCCCGGATCGACGACGACGGCGCGGCGGCCTTCGCGCAGCAGCCAGATGTAGTTGTCCCTGAAAGCGGGGATGGGGATAATCGGCGTCATGGATCGATCCTGCGGTTTCGTCGAAAGCGCGCCCCAGTCGCTGGGCGCGTGGTTTGCGACGCCCCTCGGCGCGTACCTCTGCGCGCGCGAGCAGGCGTACTTCGATCATACCGTCGCCGACATCTTCGGTTTCCATGCCCTGCAGATCGGCCTGCCGCGATGCGCATCGCTCGCGCAGAGCCGCATCGTCTCCAGGTGGACGCTGGATTACGACTTTCCGGCCGACGTCGTTGCCGATCCCCACGAGCTGCCCTTCGGCGAGAACACCATCGACCTCATCGTCATGCCGCATGCGCTGGAGTTCTCCGGCGATCCGCACCTGATGCTGCGCGAGGCCTACCGGGTGATCCGCCCCGAGGGCCAGATCGTCATCTCGGGTTTCAATCCGTTCTCGCTCTTCGGCATGCGGCGCTACTTCGGCCGCGGGGAGACGCCTCCGTGGAATGGCAGCTTCATCGCCCTCTACCGGCTGAAGGACTGGCTTTCGCTGCTGGGGTTCGACGTCGTCGGCGGGCGCCTCGACTGCTACGTGCCCCCGTTTTCGCAGGAGAAATGGCTGCGCCGCTTCGCGTTCTTCGAGAAGACCGGCGATCGCTGGTGGCCGATCACCGGTGGCGTCTACTACCTGCGGGCGACCAAGAAGGTGCTCGGCATGCGCCTGATGACGCCGGCGTGGGAACGCCGCGAGCGCCGCAAGAAGGCGCTGGTGACCGCGCACGGGGCGCGCGAGAGCCTGACGCAGCGGCTGCACCGGTGAGCCCCGTCATCATCTACACCGACGGTGCCTGCAAGGGCAACCCGGGGCCGGGTGGCTGGGGTGCGCTGATCGCGTTCGACGGCCGCGAGAAGGAGCTCTTCGGCGGCGAGCTGCATACGACGAACAACCGGATGGAGCTGACGGCGGTGATCCGCGCGCTCGAGGCGCTCAAACGCGACTGCGACATCGACCTCTACGTCGACTCCCAGTACGTCAAGAACGGCATGGAGACCTGGATCAAGGGCTGGAAGAAGAACGGCTGGCGCACCAGCGACCGCAAGCCGGTCAAGAACGCCGAGCTGTGGCGCGAGCTCGACGCCCTCGTGGCGACCCACCGGGTCCGCTGGCACTGGGTGAAAGCGCACGCCGACACGCCCGGCAACCATCGTGCCGACGAGCTCGCCAATCGCGGTGTTGCGTCGGTGCAGTGCGGCGCCTGAAGCCGCAGGACCGACCCGGGAGGCTGCATTGGCCGCATACGTGATCGCACAGATCGAAGTCACCGACCAGGCGGCCTACGACGAATATCGCAAGGGCGTGCAGGCGACGATCGCCGCCCACGGCGGTCGCTTCCTGGTGCGTGGCGGCGCGGTCGAGGTGCTCGAAGGCGACGTCATCCCCAAGCGGGTCGTCGTGCTCGAATTCCCGGACGCCGACGCGGCGCTTTGCTGGTACCGGTCGCCCGAATACCAGCCGCTGCTCGCACTGCGCAAGCGCGCCTCCCTCGCGTCGCTCTACGTCGTCGAGGGGGCCTGACGGCAGCCGAGGACAACCAGGCGCCGTCAGCCCGAATCGGAGGCGCGCTCGATGCGGCGCGCGAACACCGTCATCTCCTTCTCCGCCTGGCGATCGCCCTTGCGTTTCGCCACCTCGATGCCCTGCCGGTAAGCCGCCAGCGCCGCAGGCGCGTCTCCGCTGCCCTCGAGCGCCTTGGCGTAGAGCTTCCAGGCCGCGGTGAAATCCGGATCGAGGACGACCGCGCGCTCGAGCGCATCGCAGGCGCGGTCCCAGTCGCGCAGCTTCGCGTACTCGTTGCCGATCGAGTAGCGCAACAGCGCCGTATCCCGGCCCGACGCGAGCATGCGCTCGAAGTTCGCGAGCGCCGCGCTCTTCGGGGCCCCGCCCTCCGCAGGCCGATCGTCGCTGCCGGTCACGTCGGGGATCCTACTTCGGGATGACCTCGTCGGTCTCGCAATCGATGCGACGCAGCGGGTAGATGACCCGCTTGTCGGCGCCATTCAGGCTGCCCTCGACCGTCTCGTACAGCCAGCCGTCGACGCCGCTACGCCGGTAGATCAGGCGTGCCGGGAACGCATCGACGGTGTTCGTGAAGGTGAAGACGCTGTCCTTTTCATCGGTCGTCGTCGTCGCGAGCCTGAAAGCCACCTCCTTGCGATCGCCCGAGAACTGGGAGAAGACGATCGCACCGTCGCGCGATTCGAGACGCAGATACTCGTAATCGCTCATCCTGCCATCGAGGGCGACCTGTCCGACCCCGACCATGATGTCGCCTTGGCCGGGCATCCAGTACTCGCGGAATTCGCGGTGATTGACGCTGCCGCGCCAGCAGCCCCGAAGCCAGGCGAGCTGCGCGAGCGGGCCGGCAGGCGCAGGCGAGGGCGTACCGGAATCCGCGGCCGGCGCAGGCGGGGTCGCTGCGGTCGATGGCGGCGCGGGCTGCGACGACGGCGCGGGCGCGGGTGCTGCGGTCGGGCCGGGTGCCGGCTGCGCGGCGGGCAGCTGTGCCGCGCCCCCGTTCGGCGCGAGGATCAGGGCTGCGACTGCGACCGCAGCCAGGAGGGTCGAGTGACGCGGGTGGCGAGCGAAGTTCATTCCGGTAGAGGCGCGGTCACTGCGACCGCGCAAGCGGCAGGTTGAGAAGGAGGTTCTGCGGCTTCAGGCGCAGCCGGTGATTCGAATCCATCGCCATCGCGAGCCACACCGGCCGACCCGCGAGCGCGGCACGCATGTCGCCCGGATTCGCGAAATCGAGCCGGAACAGCGCGAGCAGCCGCTGCAGCCGCGACTCGTCGACGTCCTGCCGATTGTACAGGTCGTTGAGAATGCCGCTCGCCTCGGCGTCGAGGCCGACGTGCCACATCCAGTGCCGATCGTCGATCTCGCGCTCGCTGCGGATCGCGACCTCCACACCGAGGAAGTGGGCGATCCAGGCCTCGAGCACGCGCATCAGCGCCGTCTGCACGGGCTGGCCGCGGTTGAGGCTCACCGACATGTCGTGGCGCTCGTCGCGCTCCCAGTAGGTGGCCGCGTTGTCGGCGGAAAGGACGTCGAGGTCGACCTTGCGCAGCGGTGTGCGGTTGCGCGCGAGCAGTTCGCCCAGCGCTCCGAATTCGTCGCCCTGCGCGTGGCGCTCGACGGTGGCATCGTCGGCCGCCATCACGGCTCCATCGTCGGTGATCGCGATCTTCTGCGGCCGGAACAGCATCTCGGCTGCGCGGGCCGCGATCGGATCGGCAGTCTCGCCCAGAATGTGACGCAGCAGGATGCGGGTCAGCTGTTCGACGAACAGCGGTGGGACGTCGACGCCCTGGCCGCGGAACAGGCCGACGTAGGCCCCCTCGAGCGACTCGGCCGCGACCAGCCGGTTGCGGAAGCGCAGCCAGATCTCGTGGTTCCCGCGCGCATCGGCGTCGGCGATCGCCGCGGTCTCGGCAGGCGCGACCTCGCGCCGCGGATCAGCCAGCAGCCGGTCGTGCAGCCGCATCTCGGCAGCGCAGGACTCGGGCACCGGGGCGAGCTCGGGCCGCAGCAGGTAGCTGCGCAGGAACTCGTCGGTGACGTCGAGCCGGCCGTCGCCGCGGGTCGACAGCAGCCGGTAACCGCTGCTGCGCCAGAAATCAGGCACCGCCCAGCATGGCCTTCTTGAGATCGGTCTGGACCGGGTGCCCGCCCAGCCAGATGTCGGTCAGTGCGCGATTGAAGGCGTCGCCGCCGATCTCGCCGCGCTCCTTGCCGTCGAGGACCACGCGGGTCACGCCGTCGGCGAAATCCAGCGAGACGACACTGCCCTCGTTGACCGCCTTGAACGACTTCATGATCGAGACCAGCGCTTCGGTCTGGGACTTGATCGCGGTCCGCTCGGCTTCGGTCGTGTTGTCCTTCAGGCCGTCGACCAGGGCCTCGACGAGTTGCTCCGCGGTGAGGTTGCGCAGCATGTTCATCTGGATGCGCCGTGGCGACTGCGCGAGCACCGCCTCCGTGGTCGATGCCTTGCCCGGCAGGTACAGGCTGGCGACATAGACCTTGAAGAAGAATTTCTTCCTGATCCCCGCGCCGTTCAGCACCAGCGGGCGTCCCCCGAGGGTCGTCCCGTCGTCGAGATGCACGCCTTCGACGTCGAGTGCCCATGCGCTCCCGGCGAGCGCAAACGAAATCGCCAGTGCCAGCAGCCTTGCCATCATCCCGCGCCGCATGTCCGTCTCCTTCCCGGTCAGTCCTGGATCGCCTCGAAGATGCCTGCCGCGCCCATCCCGGTCCCGACGCACATGGTGACCAGGCCGTACTTCAGTCCGCGACGCCGCATGCCGTGCACGATCGTCGCCGTGCGCACGGCGCCGGTGGCGCCCAGCGGGTGCCCGAGCGCGATTGCCCCACCCAGCGGATTGATTTTCGCGGGATCAAGATCGAGGTCGCGAATCACCGCGAGGCTCTGCGCGGCGAACGCCTCGTTCAACTCGATCCAGTCGAGGTCCTGCTGGCGCAGCCCGGCGATCTTCAGTGCCTTGGGCACCGCCGCCACCGGTCCGATGCCCATGAATTCGGGGGGCACGCCCGCGACGGCAAAACCGCGCCAGCGCGCGAGCGGAGCGAGGCCGAGCTCGCGCAGAACGCGATCGCTGACCAGGATCGACGCTGCGGCGCCGTCGGACATCTGCGAGCTGTTGCCGGCGGTGACACTGCCCCTGGCGGCGAACACCGGGCGCAGTCCGGCGAGGGTCTCGGCGGTCGTGTCCGCGCGCGGTCCCTCGTCGCGGGCGACCCGGCGCGCCCGTTCGGCGACGCGTCCGGAGGCCGGATCGGGGTCGTGGCTGACGACCTCCACCGCGGAGAGCTCACGGTCGAAGTCCCCTGCCGCCTGCGCAGCGAGGGCCTTGCGGTGCGAAGCGAGTGCGAACGCGTCCTGGTCCTCGCGCGAGACCTTCCACTTCGCCGCGAGCATCTCGGTCGTCAGCCCCATGCCGTAGGCGATGCCGACGTTCCCGTCGCCGGCGAACACATCGGCGTTGAGCGCGAGCCTTCCGAGCATCGGGATCATGCTCATGCTCTCGGTTCCCGCGGCGATCACGATGTCGGCCTCGCCGGTCCGGATGCGGTCGGCGGCGATGGACACCGCGTTGAGCCCCGACGCGCAAAAGCGGTTGATCGTCGCGCCCGCGACGCTCGGCGGCAGACCCGCGAGCAGCACGCCGATGCGCGCGACGTTCATTCCCTGCTCGTACTCGGGCATCGCGCAACCGACGATCACGTCATCGACGCGGGCGAGCTCGATCGAGGGAACCTGCGCCAGCACGCGCCTCAGCACATGCGCGAGCAGGGTATCTGGGCGCGTCGTCCGATAGGCACCGCGCGGCGCCTTGCCCACCGGGGTCCGCGTCGTCGCCACCACCCAGGCGTCCTGAACTTGCATCGTCATCCGATTCTCCCTCCGGCATGCGCCGCGCATCGCGGACGCTGCACCGCGCTCGCTTCCTGCATCAGTTGCGCAACGGCTTGCCCGTCGCCAGCGTATGCGCGATCCGCGCCTGCGTGCGCGCATCGCGCAGCAGTTCCATGAACTCGTGGCGCTCGACCTCGAGCAGCCAGCGTTCGTCGACCCGGCTGCCGGCGTCGACCTCGCCGCCGCACAACGCGCGGGCGAGCCGCAGGCCCACCTCGAAATCCCAGGGCGTGATGAACGCGCCTTCGCGCATGTTGACGAGCATCATCTCCAGCGTCGCAATTCCCGTCCTGCCGGCGACCGGGATGGCGCGCAGCGGCAGCGGCGGCCGGTAGCCGGCGTCCGCGAGCGCACGCGCCTGCGACAGCGCGACATGCAGGACCTCGTCGGGATGCATGACGACGACGTCGGAAGGTCGCAGGAATCCGAGCTCGCGCGCCTCGAGCGCGCTCTTCGACACCGTGGCCATTGCGACGGTCTGGAAATAGGTCCGCAGGAACGGGAACTGGTCGAGTTGCCCGCCCGCGGCCCCGCGCTTCACTTCGTCCGCGGCGCGGACCGCAAGTTCCTTCGACCCTCCGCCGCCCGGGATCAGCCCCACGCCGGTCTCGGGGAGCCCGACGTAGGACTCGAACGCCGCCACCGTGCGGTCGCAGTGCAGGACGAACTCGCAGCCTCCGCCCAGCGCCATGCCGCGCACGGCCGCGACCGTCGGCACGAGGCTGTAGCGCAGGCGCAACGACGTCTGCTGGAACGCGGCAACGATGCGCTCGATGCCCTGCCAATCCCTGCGCTCGATCGCCGGGGCCAGGGCAGCGAGGTTCGCGCCCAGCGAAAAGGGCTCGCGTTCCTGCCAGATGACCAGCGCTGCCAGATCGCGCTCGGCGCGCTCGATCGCCTGCTGCAGGCCTTCGAGCACGCCGTCGGAGACCGTGTTCATCTTGGTCCTGAACGACACGATGCCGACGTCGTCGCCGCGGTGCCACATCCGCAACGCGTCGGTCTCGAAGATCGTCGTACCGCGGTCCTGCCGCTCGCCCAGCACCGCGTCGGGGAACGGCTGCCTGCGGTAGACCGGCAGCGAAGAACGGGCGACGAACGCGTCGCGCGACGGGCTCCAGGCACCCTCCTGCGCATGCGCGCCGCCGGCGTCGACGACGCGCCCGGCGCCGACCCACGCCGGCAGCGGGACGTCGGCCAGCGTTCGACCCGCCGCGCGATCGGATTCGATCCACGCGGCGACATCGCCCCAGCCGGCCGATTGCCACAGCTCGAACGGACCCTGCCTCCACCCGAAACCCCAGCGGATGGCGAGGTCGACGTCGCGCGCGTTGTCGGCGATGGCCGCCAGGTGATACGCCGCATAGTGGAAGAGGTCGCGGTGGATCGCCCACAGGAATTGCGCCTGCCGATGACCCGATTCCCGCAGCCGCGCGTAGCGCTCCCGGGCGTCGGTCAGCGCGAGGATCGCCGCGACCTCGGGGACGGTCGTGCTCCCGCTGCGCACGTAGGCAGCAGCCGTCGGGTCGAGCACCTCGATGTCGCGGCCGGCCTTCCGGTAATAGCCCGCCTTCGTCTTCTGGCCCAGCGCGCCTTTCGCCACCAGCCCGGCAAGCGATGCCGGCATCGCGAACAGCGAGCGCCAGGGATCGTCCGGGAGGGCGTCCTGCATCGTCTTCACGACGTGCGCCATCGTGTCCAGTCCGACGACGTCGGCGGTCCGGTAGGTCGCGCTTTTCGGGCGACCGATCGCCGTGCCGGTCAGCGCATCGACCTCGTCGTAGCGCAGCCCCAGCGCGTCGCCGTGGTGCATGGTCGCGAGCACGGAGAAGATGCCGATGCGGTTGGCGATGAAATTGGGCGTGTCCATCGCGCGGACCACGCCCTTGCCCAGCGCGGTGGTGAGCCAGGCCTCCAGCGCGTCCAGCAGATTGCGATCGGTGTCGGCAGTGGCGATCAGCTCGACCAGGCGCATGTAGCGCGGCGGATTGAAGAAATGCATGCCGCAGAAACGCGGCCGCAACGCCGCGGGCAGCCCGGCGGAAAGCTGCGCGAGCGACAGCCCGGAGGTGTTGGAAACGAGCGCTGCCGACGACGCGACGTATGGCGCGATCTTCGCGTACAGGTCGCGCTTCCAGTCGATGCGCTCGCCGATCGCCTCGATCACGAGGTCGCAGTCGGCAAGCCGCGGCAGGTCGCTGTCGTAGTTCGCGGCGTCGATCTGCGCCGCGAGGTCCCTGCGCCCCAGCGGCGCGGGCTCCAGTTTCGCGAGCGCGTCGATGCCGCGCCGCGCCAGCGCATTGGGGTCGGATGCGGTGGCGAGATCGAACAGCAGCGCCGGGACACCCGCGTTGACGAGATGCGCGGCGATCTGAGCACCCATGACGCCCGCACCCAGGACAGCGGCGCGGCGAACCCGCAGTGGGCGCGAAGGCTTTGTGGGAGACATCGGGGAGGACATCGGAGATGACAGCGGGATGGACATCGGGATGGGCATCGGCGGGGCGCGGGGAGCGGGCTCGACGCGCCTGTCCGGTGCCGGAGAGAACCCGCGCGGCCGGGTCAGCCCCGCCGCGCGGTCATTGCATCGGCGGCCGCGGGATCTCCCGCGGCTGCCGGCGTCAGAACGTATACGTGAGCTGCGCGGACAGAATCGAGACGCTGTTGTCGTAATGCCCGTTGATGAGGCCGTAGGCCGGCGTCGACCCCGCATTCTGGTTCGTGTCGGCCCTGTTCACGAAGACGTAGGTGAAGCCCGCATCGAGCGCCAGGTTGCGGTTCATCTTGTACTGCGTGCCGAGCGAGACCCAGGCGCGATTGCCATCGGGCAGGCGCGGCGTGATGTCGGTCGTGTTGACGGGCGTCTCGTCCCAGGCGAGACCGCCGCGGAAGCTCCACGCGTCGTTCCAGTGGTAGGTCGCGCCCGCCGAGATCCGCCACGTGTCGCGGAAGTTCTCGGGCGTGCTCGCGAGGAGCACGCCGGTCGTGCGCATGAACGTCAGGTTCTTGAACACCGACCAGTGGGTGAACTGGACGTCGCCCATCAGGTCCCAGCGGTCGTCGAGCCGATGGAACACCGACAGGTTCGCGATGTCGGGAAGCTCGACGTCGGCGGTCACGCCACCGTTGGACAGCACGCTCCTGACGCCGCTGTCGAGCAGGCCCACCACCGGCGCCAGCGTCGGGGGCAACGCAGGCAGCGTCGGATAGTCGAAGCCGACGTCGCCCGAGACGTTGTACTTGATCGACGAACGGTACTGGCCGCCGACGCGCGTCTGCGGCGTCGCATCCCAGATGAAGCCGACGTTCCAGCCCCAGGCGCTGTCGCTGCCGTTGACCGCGGTCTTCGCGTCGAGGCCCTGCGTGAGCCCGGCAATCGTCGGAATCAGCGAGGGCGGGATGAGCCCTCCGGCCGCCGCCGAGCCGGCAGCCTGCGCGAGCGCCGCGCTGTAATTCACGTGGCTCGTGAATTCGGCCTTGATGTGTTGCCAGTCGATGCCCGCGCCAACCGCGAACGTGTCGCTGACTTTCCACGAGACCGCCGGGTTGACGTTGATCGTCTGCACGTCCGACTTGACCGCCTGGTAGCGGCCGAGCCAGTCGCCGTTCCACTCGGTGACGAGCCCGAAAGGGGCGTTGATGCCGAGGCCGACGCTCCACTGCGAATTCACCGGCATCGCCAGATAGAGGTTCGGAACGACGTTCAGGCTTCCGGCGTCGCCGTCGCTGCTCCCCAGCGGCTGCAACAAGGCCGGCGCCGAGCTGCCATTGCGGAACTTGATCGACGGCGTGATCAAGTGCACGGCCATGGCGACCTGCGGCGAGCCGAGCCTCGACATTCCCGCCGGATTGGACCACAGCGTGCTCGCATCCTCGGCCGCCGCCGCACCGCCGGCGAAAGCATTGCCGAGTCCACTGCCCGAGTTTTCCTGGAGGGCGAACGCAGCGCCCCAGGCATGGCCTGCCGAGAACGCCAGCACCGCCGCGCCGATGGCCGAAGCGACCCTGGTCCGCCTGACGCTCGTCAATGGGTACCGCATGATTTGCTGCCTCCTTGGATGGTCGGCGGCGCATCGCTCGCCGGGTCTGCGCGGCCGGTTGCAGCCTGCGCCGTTAGCATTCATTTCGTGTGATCAAACTATACACTTGCCCATAGGAGAAACTGGCCGCGGCCGGCGGCCACCTTGATCCGGATCAACCCCGCTGTGGCGCCGCTGGCACAGGGCGTTTCCCCGGCCCGCCCTCCGCGGGGGTACCCGGAGCCGGCCAGGCTCATGGCGGCGGCAATTCGCGCGGCCTGCGGTCCGGGCCGACCGCGACGTAGGTGAGGCTCGCCTCGGTCACCTTGACCGTCACCTCCTCGTGAGGATTGCGCTGCGCGTAGACCTCGACCTCGACGGTGATCGACGTCCGCCCGACCTTCTCGATCGTCGCATAGAACGACACGACGTCGCCAATCAGCACCGGCTGCTTGAACACGAACGAGTTCACCGCGACGGTCGCAACGCGTCCCCGCGCCCGCCGCGATGCGGGAATCGATCCCGCGAGATCGACCTGCGACATGATCCAGCCGCCGAAGATGTCACCGTGGAAGTTCGCATCCGCCGGCATCGGCGTCACCCGCAGCGCAGGTACGCCCGGCGGCAGCGTCACCGGCTCTGCCGCCGGTCCGCTCACCGGGCCCGCCCTGCCGCGGTGGCACGCGCCTCGTCGCGCAACTGGCGGCGCAGGATCTTGCCGACGTTGGATTTCGGCAGCTCGCGGCGGAACTCCACCTCGCGCGGAGTCTTGTACCCGGTCAGGCGGTCGCGGCACCAGGCGATGATCTCCTCGGCCGTCACCCGGTCGTCCTTGCGGACGACGAACAGCTTCACGGCTTCGCCCGATTTCGCGTCGGCGACGCCGACCACGGCGCACTCGAGCACCCCCGGATGGGTGGCGACGACGCCTTCGACCTCGTTCGGATAGACGTTGAAGCCGGAGACCAGGATCATGTCCTTCTTGCGGTCGACGATCCTGATGTAGCCCCGCTCGTCCATGATCCCGATGTCGCCGCTCATCAGGAATCCGTCGGCCGTCATCACCTTCGCCGTCTCGTCGGGTCGCTGCCAGTAGCCGGCCATCACCTGCGGACCCTTGATGCAGATCTCGCCCGTCTTCCCCAGGGGCACGTCCTTGCCGGCGTCGTCGCGAAGCACGATCCAGGTCGAAGGAATCGGCAGACCGATCGCACCGTTGAACTCCGTGTTGTCGAGCGGGTTCATCGTCGCCGCCGGCGAGGTCTCGGTCAGCCCGTAGGCCTCGACCAGGGCGACCCCGGTCACTTCCTTCCAGCGCCTGGCCACCGCCTCCTGCACGGCCATGCCGCCGCCCAGCGTCAGCCGGAAACGCGAAAAGTCGAGGCGCGCGAACCTCGGGTTGTTGAGCAGCGCGTTGAACAACGTGTTGACGCCCGTCATCGCCGTGAACCGGTAGCGGCGCATCTCCTTGACGAAGCGCGGGATGTCCCGCGGATTGGTGATCAGCACGTTCTCGCCGCCGATCGACATGAACACCAGGCAATTCGCCGTCAATGCGAAGATGTGGTAGAGCGGCAGCGGCGTCAGGATCACCTCGCGCTGGCCCTCGCCGAGGAAAGGACGCACCCAGGATCGCGCCTGCAGCATGTTTGCGACGATGTTGCGGTGGGTCAGCATCGCGCCCTTGGCGACGCCGGTCGTTCCGCCCGTGTACTGGAGGAAAGCCAGGTCGCCGTGGCTGATCGGTACGCGCGACAGCGAGCGCTTGCGACCCTGCTTCAAGGCGTCCTTCAGCCGGATCGAGCCGGGCAGCGACCACTTCGGAACGACTCGCTTCACCCGCCGCAGCACCAGGTCGACGATCCGCCCCTTGAACGCGAGGAATTCCCCGATCGAGGTGACGACGATGTGGCGCACCTGGGTCCGCGCGATGACCTCCTGCAGCGTGCGCGCGAAGTTCTCGACGACGACGATCACCTCGGCGCCGGAATCGACGAGCTGGTGCTCGAGCTCGCGCGGCGTGTAGAGGGGATTGACGTTGACGACGGTACACCCCGCCCGCAGCGTGCCGAACAGGCAGACGGGGTACTGGAGGACGTTGGGCATCATCAGCGCGACGCGCGTGCCGCGTTCGCAGCCGATGCCCTGCAGCCACGCACCGAACCTCGACGACAGCGTGTCCAGGTCCGCGAAGGTGATTCGGCGGCCCATGCACGAGAACGCCGGACGGGTCGCGAACGCCCGGCAACTCTCCTCGAAAACCTCGCGCACCGATGCGTATTCGTCGACGTCGATGTCGGCGGGAACGCCGCGCGGATAGTGCTTGAGCCAGATCCGTTCCACTCCGTCCCCCTCTCTCGCGGCGCACGCAAGCTGCGCGAAATCCTACACCACGGGGCCGGCGGTCCCGGTGCCCGGGGCGCCCGCCGCCGCCCCGCGTGCGTCATGCAGGGGCCCGCCGCGAAACGGCGCGAACCCGGTGCCGAAGATCGCCCCGGCGTCGACCAGGTCCGCGTCGGCGACGATGCCCTGCGCCAGCGCGGCCTGTGCCTCGGCGACCAGCGGATCGACCAGCCGCCGGGCGAGGCCCGACGGCACCGCGCCTGCCGACGCCTTCTGCGGCTTGCCGCCGGTCCATGCGTAGAAGCCCTGCCCGGTCTTCTTTCCGAGCTGCCCTGCCGCGACGCGCTCGGCGAGCCTGCGGGGAACCGCGGGTGCGGCGCCGCCCAGCATGCGCCCGACGGCGACACAGATGTCGAGGCCCACGGTGTCGGCGAGCTCGATCGGTCCCATCGGCATGCCGAAAGCCACCGCCGCAGCGTCGATGGTCTCGGGTGCGATGCCTTCGTCGACGCAGCGCATTGCGCTCATCAGGTAGGGCGCGAGCACGCGATTGACCAGGAACCCCGGCGCGCTCTTCACCGGCAGCGGCAGCTTGTCGATCGCGCGCGCGAATGCGGCGCCGCGCGCGACCAGCGCCGGGTCGCTGTCGCGTCCGGCCACGATCTCGACCAGCATCATCCTCGCCACCGGGTTGAAGAAGTGCAGGCCGATGAGCCGTGACGGATTGCGCAGCGCGCCGCCGATGTCCTCGAGCGGAATCGACGACGTGTTGGTGGCGAGGATCGCGTCGGGCCGGGCGCGCGCCTCGATGTCGGCGAACAGCGCTCGCTTGGCCTCGACGTTCTCGAAGATCGCCTCGATGATCACGTCGGCATGCGCGACGCCGTGGCCCCCGACATCGGGAATCAGCCGATCGCCGGCATCGCGCACGCGGCGGCGGTCCTTGAGGCGCTCGGAGAACAGCTTCCCCGCGCGTTTCATCGCCGGCGCGAGGCGCTGCGCGTCCTGGTCCTGCAGCGTGACGGTCATGCCGCGCAGG
>JAJXTF010000109.1 GCA_021784125.1 Pseudomonadota bacterium
AGCCGGCGTTCGGCGCGCCGGCGCGACACGGCAGGCCGACCCAGGCGCCGAGCTGGTTGTTCTCGGCGCTCTCGATCACGCTGGCGACGTTGTCCATGCGCACCGGGGCACCGTTCCGATACGCGACGATCAGGCGGCGATAGTCGTCGGCGGTCAGGAGCTGGTCGTTGGCGTTGATCGTGTAGGCGCGCTTCGGGCCGTCGAAGCTCCCCTTGGCGGCGTTCGAATTGGCCGCGCCTATCGCGTTGCGCAAGGTGTCGAGCCCGATGCCGTAGGACGCCAGCGCCTGGGTGTCGGCCTGGATGCGCACCGCCGGTCGCTGCCCGCCCGACAGCGACACCAGCCCGACACCGGACAACTGGCTGATCTTCTGCGCGAGCCGCGTATCGACCAGGTTCTGCACCTCGGTCAGCGGCATGCTGTCGGAGCTGATCGCGAGCGTCAGCACCGGTGCGTCGGCCGGGTTCACCTTCGCGTACACCGGCGGTACCGGAAGGTCGGCCGGCAGCAGCGAGCCGCTGGCGTTGATCGCCGCCTGCACCTCCTGCTCGGCGACATCCAGCGACAGGTCGAGCGAGAACTGCAGCGTGATCACCGACACGCCCGCCGCGCTCGTCGAGCTCATGCGATCGAGACCGGACATCTGGCCGAACTGGACCTCGAGCGGCGCAGTCACGGTGTTGCTCATCACCTCGGGGCTGGCCCCCGGATACAGCGTCCGCACCTGGATCGTGGGGTAATCGACCTGCGGCAGCGCCGACAGCGGCAGGAACCTGAAGCCCACCACGCCGGAGAGCACGATCGCCAGCATCAGCAGCGACGTCGCGACCGGGCGCTGGATGAAAGGCCGGGATGGATTCATCACCCGAGCCCCCCGGGCACCGCCAGCATCATTTGGCTACGCCCGCAGCCGCCGGGCTGCGCCGGGACGGGCGCTGCGCCGCGGCCTCCCCTGCATTCGCCGCGGCGCCGCCAGTCGGGGGGGCACTGCTGCGCACGCGCGCGCCGTCCTTGAGGCGATCGCCGCCCTCGGTGACGACCTCCTCGCCGATCGCCAGGCCCTTGGTGATCGCGACGTCGTCGACGCCGGAAATGCCGGCGGTGACGTTGCGCAGCGTCACGGTCTGGTCGGCATTGACGACGTAGACGAAGTCACCGGCCGGACCGTGACGCAGCGCAATCACCGGGATGACGACGGCGCCGTCGATCGTCCGCAGCAGCAGCCGCAAGTTGACGAACTGGTTCGGGAACAGCGTTCCGGCGGTGTTCGCGAAGCGCGCCTTGGCCTTGATGGTGCCGGTCTGGGTATCGATCTGGTTGTCCAGCGTCAGGAAGCTGCCGGCCTCGAGCTGGCGCGTGCGCGCACTGTCCCAGGCCGTCACCGGCAGTGTCGCCCCCGAGGCTATGCGCTCCCGCAGCTCGGGGACGCGGTCCTGGGGTATCGAGAACTGGACGTCGATTGGCGCGACCTGGGTGATCGTCGCGACCCCGTTCGCATTCCCCGCGGCGATGTAGTTGCCGGCGTCGATCGGCCGCAGGCCGACGCGGCCGGCAACCGGCGCGACGATGCGCGACCACTGGAGGTTGAGTCGCGCGCTGTCTTCATTGGCACGATCCAGCGCCACCGTGCCGGCGAGCTGCTGCACCAGCGCGTCCTGGGTGTCGACCGTCTGGCGTGCGATCGAATCCTCCGCGAGCAGCGTCTTGTAGCGCTGCAGCAGTACGCGCGCAGCATCGAGCTGGGCGACATCGCGCGCACCCGCGGCGGCGGCCTGGGCGAGCGCCAGCCGGAACGGCTCCGGGTCGATGGTGGCGAGCACCTGGCCTTTTTCCACCATCTGCCCTTCCTTGTAGAGCACCTGGGTGACCACGCCCGAGACCTGCGGCGTGACCGTGACGCTGGCCGACGAAATCACGGTGCCCAGCGATTCGATGATCACCGGGATGTCGGCGTGCCGCGCGATCGCGACACCGACGGTGCTAGGCGGCGCGCCCCGCGCGCCAGCCGCGCCGGGCGGACCAAAACCACCCGTCGCAGGGACCGGCGCCCGATGCGTCAGGTACCAGGCCAGGCCTGCCAGGGCAGCCAGTCCGACGACCGCGACCGCCCTGCCCAGCCATCGGACGTGTCGTGGACCGGTGTTCCCCGCAACAGTCGCGGGCGTGACGGGGGAGGACGAAGGGGGATGTTCCATGAGTGGAGTCCTGTGGGCTGGCCCCTGCGCATCGGAGCGGCCATGCGGAAGTGCGTCGACAGTCACGAGCCTGCGCGGTGCTTGGATGCTGCGCCGTGAAAAATCATCGATCCGGGATTGTGCCGGCCGGGCGGACGAATCATGACCTGCAGGCACCCATCCTCGAACCCGGGGTTCGAGCCACGTGCACGTCGCGTCCGCCTGCGCCGCAGGTTCCGGAATCGTCGCCGATAATGCGGCTGCGCGGCGATCCGATTTGCAAGCAATCGTTTCAGGCGCCGGGCTCGACCGGATGCCCGGCCGCGACCCAGCCGCCGAATCCGCCGAGCAGCGGCCGGACGCGCCGCAGGCCTTTCCTTATCAGCAGCTGCGCGCCGCGGCGCGACGACGCTTCGTTCGGACATTCGCAGTAGAGCACGATGTCGCGGTCGTCGGGGAAATCGTCGCGGGTGGCGAGAGCGTCGAGGTCGAGCGCGATCGCGCCGGGAATCCGGCCTCGCTCGGCCTGGGCGAGCTTTGAGGTGACATCGATGACCATCGGCGGCGATTCGCCACCCAGCGCCTCGCGCAGCTCGTCGACCGAGATCATCGCTCCGGCGAGGAACCGCGACATGCGCCAGCGCTGCAGCGCCTTGGCTGCGACGTAGACGGCAAACAGGACGCCGACGGTGAGGGCCGCCGCGGCCGCGTGGCCCTCCATCCACCCCAGGGCGACGTCGATCTGCCGCGCGAACACGGCGCCCGCCATCATCGCGGCACCGACCCACAGCGCGGCGCTCCCGATCGACGCGGCGATGAACGGGGCCGCCCTCATCCGCAGGGCACCCGCGATCGGCGGTGCGACGATCGCGAATCCGGGGACGAACTTGGAGACGACGATGGAGAGGAAACCCCAGCGCTCGAAGATCCCCTCGGTCTGGCGCACACAGGTGTCCGGGGACAGGGAGATGCGGCACAGTCCGCGCAGCACCGGATAGCCGTAGCGGCGACCGGCCCAGTACCACGCAAGGTCGGCGACGAGCGACGCCGCAATCGAGATCGCGAACGCCTGCATGAAATCGAGCCTGCCCGCCACCGCCAGCGCGCCTGCGATCATCATCGTCGGCACCGCGGGAATCGGCAGCCCCAGCTGCTGGAGCAGCACGTTCAGGCCGACGATGGGAACGCCATAGGCGATCAGCTGTCCTGCAATGGCATCCATGGCGTGTGCTCGGGCGGGGCTTGGTACCGTTCAGGATGGATCGGCGATCGGGGGAGCGCAATGCCCCTCGTCTTTTGCGGTCGGCTACGCGACAATGCCGGCCGGGTTGCGCAGCTGCGCCGCAAGCATATGCGCTGGAGAGGAATCCCGCATGGACATACTGCAGTCACCCCCCGGGACCGGTCCGTCCGGCATTCCCGGCGCACCGCCACCGCGAAAGCTCGAGGCGAGCCAGGGCGCGGCATGGTGGGGCGAGAGCTGGCGCATCTTCCTCGCCGCCCCGGCGATCTGGGTGGGCATGGTCGTCGTATTTGCGGTCGCCTCGACGCTGCTGGTCTTCATCCCTGCCATCGGCGGCGTCCTGCAGTCGGTGCTGACGCCCGTCTTCGCCGGCGGAATCATGCTCGGTTGCCATGCACTGGCGCGCGGCGAGCGCCTCACGATAGGACACCTGTTCGAAGGATTCCAGGGCGGGTACTTCGGTCCGCTGCTGGTGCTGGGCCTCATCTGGCTGGCGATCCTGGTCGGGCTCGCCGTGGTGGCCGTCGCCGGAGCGTTCATGGCCCTGGGTGCCGGCGGCATATCGACGCTGCTGACGCTGGGCTCGGACCCGCAGGCGGACTACCTGACGCTCGCGCCGCTGCTCCTGTCCGCGGGCCTCACGTTCGTCGTGATCACCATGATCGCCCTGGCCGTCGTCATGCTGGCCGCGATGGCCTACTGGTTCGCGCCCGCGCTGGTCGTCCTGAACGGCGAGCCCCCGGTATCGGCGCTGCGCAAGAGCTTCGACGCATCGCTGCAGAACTTCGGGGCGTTCCTGCTCTACAGCGTCATCTACCTCGGACTCGCGATCCTGGCCTCGATCCCGGTCGGACTCGGCTGGCTGGTGCTGGGACCGATGATGGCGGGCAGCTGCTATGCGGGCTGGCGGACGATCTTCGGCACCCGGCGCGACGCCACACCCACCCCGGCGTAATCTTCTCGCAGTACGATACGCTGCGCGACCGGCGCATCCCCCCGGGCGTATCGCACTGGACGGCGAAGGGACTCACGCTCGATGGACGCGACGCCCGACCTGCATGCCGATGCCGCTCCCCGCTGGGGCTGGCTTCCCGCACCCGGGACCTGGAAATACTACGCGCTGCTGGGCGCGACCGGCATCTTCGTTCTCGGACCGCTGGGCGGGCTCGCCGCGTCGTACATGAACTTCTCGCTGGGGTTCTTCGTCGGCGGGCAGGTGCTCGCGGGCATCCTCGGCTCGGCGGTCACCTTCGGCTACGGGGCGCAGGGCCGCCACGGCGCGAATCGCGCGATGAGTCGACACGACGCTGCGCCTCGAAGCGCGCCGGGTCCCCACGCCGTCACGGAGGCAGCGGGGCGGGGCTGTCGAAGCGCCCGTGGCAGTGCCTGCCGTCGCGGGTGGTGGGGCAAGCGAGCCCGATAGAGACACTTCCTGCGCGATGAACGGGGTCCGTCCCGGATTTCCTAGTGCGCCTGCTCCCAGTTCGGCCCGTGCCCGACCTCGACCACCAGCGGCACGCGCAGCTCCGCGACGCGGGTCATCAGCCCGGGCAGGTCGCGCAGAATGTCGGCGAGCTCCGCTTCCGGGACTTCGAGGACCAGCTCGTCGTGCACCTGCATGATCAGGCGGGTGCCGAGCCTGGCCTGGTCGATGTGCGCCTGGACGGCGATCATCGCCAGCTTGATCAGGTCGGCGGCGGTGCCCTGCATCGGCGCGTTGATCGCGGCGCGCTCGGCGGCGGCGCGACGCGGCCCGCCACCCGCGTTGATGTCGGGAAGGAACAGGCGACGGCCGAAGACCGTCTCGACGTGGCCCTGCTCGTGCGCAAGCTCGCGCGTGCGCTGCATGTACGCGGCGACACCCGGATAGCGCGCGAAATAGCGATCGATGTACTGCTGCGCCGCGCCGCGCTCGATGTTGAGCTGCGACGCGAGACCGAACGCGCCCATGCCGTAGATCAACCCGAAATTGACCGCCTTGATGTAGCGCCGCTGGTCGGGCGTCACCTCGGCGGGCGGCACGCCGAAGATCTCGGCAGCCGTCGCGCGGTGGATGTCGGCGCCTTCGCGGAACGCCTCGACGAGCGCCGGATCCTCCGACAGGTGCGCCATGATGCGCAGTTCGATCTGCGAGTAGTCGGCGGAAACCAGCACGCGGCCCGCGGGCGCGATGAAGGCCTCGCGGATGCGCCGCCCTTCCGCGGTGCGCACCGGAATGTTCTGCAGGTTGGGGTCGACCGACGCGAGGCGTCCGGTGACGGCAGTCGCCTGCGAATAGGTCGTGTGGACGCGCCCGGTGCGCGCATTCACCATCGTCGGGAGCTTGTCGGTGTAGGTCGACTTCAGCTTGGTCAGCGCGCGGTATTCCAGCAGCAGCTTCGGCAGCGGATAGTCGGCTGCGAGCTCCTGGAGTACGTCCTCGTCGGTCGACGGCTGGCCGGTGGCCGTCTTCTTGCGCACCGGGAGCTTCATCCGCTCGTAGAGGATCTCGGACAGCTGCTTCGGCGAGCCGAGGTTGAAGGGCCCGCCGGCAAGGGCGTGTGCCTGCTGCTCGAGGACGAGGGCCCGCGTTCCCAGCTCGTGGCTCTGGCGCGCCAGCAGCTCGCGGTCGATCAGCACGCCTTCGCGTTCCATTCCGAACAGGATCTCGCGCACCGGCATCTCGATCTTCTCGTAGATCCACCGCAGCTTCGGGTCCTGCTCGATGCGCGGATGCAGCGCCCGATGCAGGCGCAGCGTGACGTCGGCATCCTCGGCCGCATACTCGGTGGCGCGTTCGATCGGGACCTGCTCGAAGGGGATCCGCCGCGCCCCTTTGCCGGTAACGTCGTCGTAGGTGATCGTCGTCAGGTCGAGATGGCGTCGCGCGAGGGAATCCATGTCGTGCGGCCGGTGCGACTCGAGGACGTAGGATTCGAGCAGCGTGTCCTGCGCGGCGCCGCGCAACGCGATGCCGCGGTTGGCGAGCACGTGCTGGTCGTACTTGAGATTCTGGCCGAGCTTCCCCCGCGTCGCGTCCCCCAGCCAGGGTCCAAGGCGTTGCAGCACCTCGCCGGCATCGAGCTGCAGCGGCGCGCCCGCGTAGCGGTGACCCAGCGGGATGTAGCACGCGACCGTCGGCTCGATCGACAGCGACAGCCCGACGATCTCGGCCTGCATCGGGTCGAGGCTGGTGGTCTCGGTGTCGAAGGACACCAGGTCGGCGGTCGCGATCGCCGCCTGCCAGCGCTCGAGGGCGGCGATGTCGAGTACGGTCTCGTAGTGCGTCGGTGGCGCCGCCTGCGCCGGCGGCAACGCCTTGGCTTCCTCGTCCCAGCGCCTGCCAGCATCGTCGCTGGCTGCGCGCGCGGCGAGCCTGTCCGCAGCACCGGCGTCGGGCGCGCGGTCGGCGTCGCGCAGCCAGCTCTTGAATTCGAAGCGTTCGTAGAGCGCGCGCAGGCGATCGGCGTCGGGCGCCTGGAGCTTCAGGTCGTCGACCTTCAACGGCAGCTCGCAGTCGACCTTGACGGTCAGCAGGCGCCTGCCCTCCGGCAGCCAGTCGCGCGCGTTGCGCAGGTTCTCGCCCACGACGCCGCCGATCTCGTCGGCGTGCGCAAGCAGGTTATCGAGCGTCCCGTATTGGGCGAGCCACTTGGCTGCGGTCTTGGGGCCGACCTTGGACACGCCGGGAACGTTGTCCACGGCATCGCCGGTCAGCGTCAGCAGGTCGAGCACCTGGTCCGCGCGCACGCCGAAGCGCGCGACGACGCCGTCCTGATCGAGGCGCTCGTTGCTCATGGTGTTGATCAGCGTGATTCCCGGCTCGACCAGCTGCGCGAGATCCTTGTCGGAGGTCGAGATCACCGTATCGATCCCCGCCGCCCTGGCCTGCCGCGCCAGCGTGCCGATCACGTCGTCGGCCTCGACGCCATCGATGACCAGCAGCGGCCAGCCGTTGGCGCGCACCGCTTCGTGCAGAGGATCGATCTGCGCGACCAGCGCGTCGGGCATCGGCGGGCGATGCGCCTTGTACTCGGGATACCAGTCGTCGCGGAAGGTCTTGCCCGGCGCGTCGAAGACGACAGCGAAGTAGTCCGGCTTGCCGTCGATCACCAATCGGCGCAACATCGAAAGGACACCGCGCAGCGCGCCGGTCGGCTCGCCTTTCGATGTTCGGAGATCCGGCAGCGCGTGGAACGCGCGGTACAGATACGACGAACCATCGACGAGGACCAGCGTTGCCATGCCGTCGCGTACCCACAAGATTCCCGAACTGATCGACCCGCAATCGCTGCATTCGACCTACGGCCAGGAAGCGTGGCGGGTGCTGGGGATTATGGCAGAGTTCCAGACTGCGGCCGACCAGCTTTCCGGCGTGCACCCGGCGGTGAGCGTGTTCGGCAGTGCGCGAATCCGCGAGGGCCATCCTTACTACGCGACGGCGAAGACGATCGCGCACAAGCTCTCCGACGCGGGCTTTTCCGTCATCTCGGGCGGCGGCCCCGGCTTGATGGAAGCAGCCAACCAGGGCGCATACGCCGGCCGCTCGCCGGCGATCGGGCTCAACATCGCGCTGCCCAACGAACAGGGGCGCAATCGCTACCAGGACATCAGCCTCCAGTTCCGTCACTTCTTCGCGCGCAAGATGATGTTCATGCGCTTCGCGTCGGCGTACGTCGTGCTGCCGGGCGGCTATGGCACCCTCGACGAGCTTTCCGAATGCCTGACCCTGGTGCAGACGGGCACCAGCCACCGGATCCCGATCATCCTCGTCGGATCGTCTTTCTGGCGCGGTCTCCTGAGCTGGTTCGAGGACCGGCTGGTCGGCGAAGGCATGATCGGCGAGAACGACATCGGGCTGATGCGCGTCATCGACGAACCCGATGCGGTCGTCGAAGCGATCTTCCAGTACTACGAAACGCGCGGCTTCCAGGCGTCGCGCGAGGAACGCGAGAAGATCCTCAACCTCTGATCGCGGATCCCCGCCTGCGGCGATGGCCGGCGTTTGGTAGAATGGCGATGTCTACACCGCACCGGTCGCGGACCGGTGGGTCAGCCACCGAGCCACGGGCAACCGATCGCCTCATCCATCCTCCGGCCCCATGATTGCACGCACTTTCCTGCGCAGTATCCTGATGGCGCTCGCGCTCGCGGCGGCAACCGGTGCCGCATCGGCGCAGGGCCCGGCGAAGGCGCCGCCGTCGCCGGAACCGCCCCCGCCGCCTCAGGATGCCGCCGGCGACCCGGACCTGGCGCCCCAGGTCACGATCATCCGCCGCGACCAGCAGGTCATCGAGGAAGTCCGGGTCAAGGGCGAGCTTCGCTACATCCGCGTGACACCGCTGCACGGACGACCCTACTACCTGATTCCCGACGGCAACGGTGCGACCTACATCCGGCGCGACAGTCTCGATTCGTCGCTCAAGGTCCCGCTGTGGGTTCTGTTCTCCTTCTAGGCTAGCCCCGACCTCCAGCATGCGACGCTGCGCGCAGGGAGCGCGACGCGCGTTTCCATGTCCGTCTACACGGCCGTCACCAGCGATGACCTCGACGCATGGCTCACCCGCTATGCGCTCGGCGCGCTCGTCGAATTCACGCCGATCGCCGCGGGCATCGAGAACACGAACTACTTCGTCACGACCGAGCGCGGCCGCTGGGTGCTGACGCTCTACGAGCGTCTGCCCGCGGACGAGCTTCCTTTCTACCTGAACCTGATGGCGCATTTGTCGCGCGCCGGCGTCGAGGTTCCGACGCCCGCAGCGGATCGCACCGGCGGCCTTTTCTCCCTGCTGAACGGGCGGCCCGCCGGACTGGTGACCCGCATCGACGGCAGCGCGGTCGCCCATCCCTCGCCCGATCATTGCGCCGCGGTCGGCAATGCGCTGGCGCGCCTGCATCTTGCCTCCCAGGGCTATCGGGCGCGACTCACCAACCGGCGCGGCCCGGCATGGTGGCGCCAGGCTGCGCGCGCCGTGAGGCCATTCCTGACGCCCGAGCAGAACGAGCTGCTGGCCGGCGAGGTCAGGTTCCAGACCGGCTTCGGAAGGGTCAAGCTGCCGAAAGGCGCGATCCACGGCGACCTGTTCTGCGACAACGTGCTGTTCCGGGACGGGCGCGTCGCCGGAATCATCGATTTCGGGTTCGCCGCCACGGATTTCCTGGCCTACGACCTCGCGATCGCCGTCAACGACTGGTGCGTCGCCGGCAACGACGATGGCTCGCTCGACCCGCAGCGGCTCGAGGCCATGATCGCTGCATATTCGGCCGCGCGTCCGCCGACCGCCGACGAGCGCGCGCAGTGGCCCGCGCTGCTGCGCGCGGCCGCGCTGCGCTTCTGGGTGTCGCGGCTCTACGACCTGCACCTGCCCCGCCCCGGCGAGCTGACCCACGCGCATGACCCGCAGCCTTTCGAGCGCATCCTGCGCTCGCGCGTCGCAGCGGGCACTGCGCCGTTTCCGCACTGACGGGCGCGATCGAAGGCGACCCGCGATGGCCCTCCAGGCGAAAGACATCGTCTTCACGCGCTACGACGGGCGGCGCGGCGGCGCGTGGCTGGCCGAGAGCTACGCGATGCTCT
>JAJXTF010000110.1 GCA_021784125.1 Pseudomonadota bacterium
GCAGTGCGGCGGACTCAAGGGCATCGTCGCCGCCGGCGGCGACGCCGACGTGCACCGCGCGCTGGTGGCGGCGCAGGCGCGCCGCGGCAGCCTTTCCGATCTGCCCTGGGGGGAGGTGGTGGCCGCAGTCGTCGCCTGGCAGGGTCGCCGCCGTGCGGGGGCCGCGCGATGACGTGTTCCGCCGCGGCGCTGCCCGGTTCGGACTTCGACCGCCTGGTCCAGGCGGTGCAGGCGAACTGCCACCTCAGCGATGCGCGGCATGCACGCAACATGACGATGTGCACGTACCTGATGGAGATGCGCGAGCTCTATCGCTGGGAGCGCGGCATTGCGCTGACCGCAGCCTTGCCGCGCGCGGATGTCGGCACCTGGCTCGCCGCTCGGGAAGCGCTGTGGACATCGCTCGAAGGGGCTGACTACCGGCCACTGCCCATCGATGGCGCCGAGATCGACCCGTTCGACACCGCGGCGGTGAATGCCGCGCTGCAGCCGCAGGCACTCGTGTACGGCGCAGGCATCGGCCGCTTCGGCAAACCCCAGTTCTTCCTCGGGGTCTTGAGCCACCAGGAGCGACGCGGTGGACTCAGCGTCCTGGTCTCCGCCTGCGAACACGCCCGCGACCTCGCGCCCGCGCCCGCGGCTTCACGCGGGGGCACGATCTACGTGCGCCTCGAATCGTTGCGGCGGGTGCTCTGGGAAAAGGCCGAAGCCTGGTCGGGCCGGCGGGCGGGGGGTGCGCTGGCCGATGCACTCGAGGCGCATGGCTACGCCGAGAATCCGCTGGCCGCATTGACGCGGATGGCGGAGGCCGAGGTCGAAACCCTGATCCTGCACGAACTGGGCGAGCACGAAGCCGGGCTCCGGCTCGGGCCGCAGTGGGAGACGATGCTCGGTCGCCTCGACCGGCGCCGATCCGAGCTCTTCGCCCGCGCCGTGCGCGACCATCTAGCAGACTGCCTCGTCACTCTCCCGGCACTCCTCGCGCGGGACGCTCCGGCGTCGATCCATTTCTGGTTCGCGAATCTCGACGGCATGCGCCGCGAGCTCTTTCCCCGGATCGTCACGGCCTACCAGGCATGGCGCGCCGGCGATGGCGGGGCCGCGCTGGCCACCGCGGTCGAGGCCGGGGTCCGGCATTGGGCCGACGTGTGCGTCGAGGTTCTCACGCGTGCCCTGGCGGACGCGGACGCGGGCGCCGACGAGGCCGAGGCCGCGGTCGACGCCATGGCACTGGCGCAGGCGACGCGCCTGTAGGGCGCCAGCGGGCGCGTCGTGTATGATTGCCCGCGCCATGAGAGTCTTCCGCCAGATCCTGGTTCTGACCTTGTTGTCGGTACTGCCGTTTCAGCTTGGCCTCGGCGCGGCGCTCGCCGTCTGCCCGCAGGCGGGACACCACGGAGACGTGGCGAAGTTCGTGTCGCCCGAACTCGGAATGGCGCCAGATGCGAAGGTCGGGCTGCCGCATGCCGATCACGTCCGCGCCGCCGGGGAGGCGGTCGCACAGCCAGTCGCCGATGGCAGCGCTCCCCACGATTACGCCTCCGGGCGCTGCGGCAGCTGCTGTGCTTCCGAGACCGCAGTTTCGACGCACGCTCTCCTCCCGACGGTGCGTGACATCCGGCTCGTGACATTTCCCGTCGCCGACGAGACACATCCGTCCGGTCTCGCAGATCGGCTGTTCCGCCCTCCCCGAAGCACGACGCTCTGAGCAGCCGGCCGCGGCTGGCTGCGTGCTGACGCACGCGAGGGCATGTCGCATGCCCAACGCTGCGTCGATGGTCATCGACGCCGGCACTGCCGCGTGTCGTGACCCGATTCTCCTGCGTCCTTGGGAAGACCATCATGGAACGGCATTGGATGTTCACGACTCTCGTCGCCGCGGCGCTGCTCGCGGGATGCGCGAGTCTTTCCCCCGATGGCGGCATTGGGCGAGTCCAGGCACTCGCAAGCGAGCGCCTCGGCGCCGGCGTAACACTGCAGCTGCGCCGCTCGGATCGGCAGGCCGCCGCCAGACTCCGCGAGCTTCTTGACAAGCCGCTGACGGCCGACGCGGCGGTAGAGGTGGCGCTGCTCAACAATCCGCGGGTGAAAGCGAATGTTGCGGAGCTCGGCATCGTCGACGCCGATCGCGTCCAGGCAGGAAGACTCGCCAATCCGCGCTACTCGTTCACAAACAAGCGGGGCAGCGAGGTCGTGACCTTCGACCGCGCCATCATGCTCAACCTTCTCTCGCTCGGCACCTGGCCGCTCAGGGAGCGGGTTGCGGCGCGGGAGTTCGATGCCGCGCAGCTCCGCGCGGCGGTCGACATCACGCAGTTCGCGGCCGAGACGCGGCGGGCATGGTTCGAGGCGGTCGCGTCGCGACAATCGGCGGCGTTCGCCGCGCAGGTGGCGCAGGCCGCCTCGGTCGGTGGCAAGCTGGCCCGGCGAATGGCAGCGGCAGGCAATTTCAGCGCATTGGCGCAGATGCGCGAGCAGGCATTCGAGGCCGACGCCATCACCCGGCTCGCGCAGGCGACGCTCGCCGCCAGTCTCGACCGCGAGCGGCTCGCGCGCCTGCTCGGCATGACGGGCGAGGATCAGACATTCCGGCTGCCGGAACGGCTGCCTGCGTTGCCGATTTCGCCGTCGCCGGCGATCGACGTCGAGCGCGTGGCACTCGAAAGCCGCCTCGACGTCCAGGCCGCGATGCGCAGTGCCGAGGCCACCGCAGAGGACCTCGGCCTCACACGCGCGACGCGCTTCGTCAACGTACTCGACCTCGGGTACACCAACGAGAGCAATCGCGGCGAGCGGCGGCTCGACGGATACCAGATCGAGCTCGAGCTGCCATTGTTCGACTGGGGCGACGCGCGGCTCGCGCGTGCCGAAGCGCTGTACATGCAGCGCGTCGCTCGTGCTGCCGAGGTTGCGCTGAACGCGCGTTCCGAGGTGCGCGCGACCTACCTGAACTATCGAGCGGCGTGGGATCTCGCGCGTCACTACCTCGACGATGTCGTGCCGCTGCGCAAACGCATCGCCGACGAGAACCTACTGCGCTACAACGGGATGCTGATCGGTGTCTTCGAGCTGCTGGCCGACGCGCGTGAGCAGATCGCCAGCGTCGATGCCTCGATCGCGGCGCTGCGGGACTTCTGGAACGCGCAGACCGATCTCGACTTTGCTCAGAGCGGGGCGTCACCGGCCTTCGGTGCCGCGCCGCGCGCGAGCGTGCTGCCGGCCTCACGGTCCAGCAGCGGCAACTGACCCCAGGAACCGACATGAACCGACGCAAATTCATCGCCGGGGGAGCGATGCTCGCCGGGGGGGCAACCGTCGCGCAAGTCGCGCTGGCGCGCCTTCCGGAGCTCGTCACCATGGACAAGGTGGCGACGCAGCCCCCGTTTCCGCCACCGAGCGGACGTCCCTACAACCCCGTGGTCACCCTCAACGGCTGGTCGCTCCCATGGCGGATGAACGGCGGCGTCAAGGAATTTCACCTGGTCGCGGAACCGGTGGTTCGCGAGCTCGCCCCCGGCATGAAGGCCAACCTGTGGGGCTACAACGGTCAGAGCCCCGGACCGACGATCGAGGTGGTCGAGGGAGATCGCGTGCGCATGTTCGTGACCAACCGGCTGCCCGAGCACACGACGATCCACTGGCATGGCCAGCGTCTGTCCAACGGCATGGATGGTGTCGGCGGCCTCACGCAGCCGCAGATTCCTCCCGGCAAGACCTGGGTCTACGAGTTCGTCGCGAGGCGTGCCGGAACCTTCATGTACCATCCGCACGCCGACGAGATGCTGCAGATGGCGATGGGCATGATGGGGTCCTGGGTGACGCATCCGAATGACGCGCGATTCATGCCGGTCGACAGGGACTTCGTGTTTCTCCTGAACAGCTACGACATCGAGCCAGGCAGCCGAACGCCGAAGGTCAGCACGATGCTCGACTTCAACCTGTTCAATTTCAACAGTCGCGTCTTTCCCGGCATCGACTCATTGGTCGTTCGCACCAAGGACCGGGTGCGGATCCGCGTCGGCAACCTGACGATGACCAACCATCCCATCCACCTGCATGGCCACGAGTTCGAAGTGACCGGCACCGACGGCGGCTGGATCCCGCGCGCCGCGCGCTGGCCGGAAGTGACCGTCGACATCGGGGTGGGGCAGATGCGTGCGATCGAGTTCGACGCGACCGAACCGGGAGACTGGGCGCTGCATTGCCACAAGTCGCATCACACGATGAACGCGATGGGGCACGGTGTGCCGACGATGATCGGCGTCGACCAACGCGACCTCGCTGCCACGTTTTCCTCGCTGATACCCGAATACATGGCGATGGGCGGCAGTGGCATGGCGGACATGGGCGCGATGGAGATGCCATTGCCCGACAACACGTTGCCCATGATGAGCGGGCAGGGGCCCTTCGGCGCGATCGAGATGGGTGGCATGTTCACGACGCTGAAGGTGCGCGATGACCTCGGGCGACATGACTACAAGGACCCGGGCTGGTATCGCCAGCCGCCGGGGACCCGCGCGATTGAATTTACGGGTGACCTGCCGGAACCGTCGCGCGCGAAGCGGGGAGCGTAAATGGCTGACGGTTTCCCTGGGGAAATTGCAGTACGTCTACAACTTCTGAAAGTAAAGGACACACCATGATCACCAGCGTCGGATTCCGCAATGTCGTAGCCGCAGCGACGATCGGTATCGCGATCGCAGGCCATGCAATGGCGCATGGCGACGAAAACACGGCCCGTGGCGGTTTGCGCGACCCAAGCCCCGAGCAGAAGCTATTCGGCATTGCCGGCGATCCGGATAAGGCTTCGCGGACGATCGACATCGTCATGTCCGACGACCTTCGATTCACCCCGGCGACACTGGAACTCCGAGTTGGCGACACAGTCCGATTCCGCCTGCGTAATCGCGGCAGTGCCGTGCACGAGATGGTGATCGGGACCATGCCCGAGCTGCAGGCGCATGCTGCCCTGATGCGCAAGTTCCCGGAAATGGAGCATAGCGAGGCGCATATGGCCCACGTCAAGCCGGGCGATGTGGAGGAGATCATCTGGACCTTCAATCGTCCCGGGGAATTCAACTACGCCTGCCTCGTTGCGGGACACTTTGAAGCAGGGATGATCGGCAAGGTGACCGTCACTTCGAAGGAGGGCGCATGAAGCCGGGGAAGGGAGCGAGCGTGATGGCCCCCGGCAGGATCGGCATCGCGGCGGTGATGGCGACGGCGATGGTGACGGCAGCGACGGCGACGGCGGTTTTCGGCCAGGCCGCCGCGCCCATGGTGGCCGCGGGCACCGCGCAGGCGGTGACCGTGGCGCCGTCCTCGATGACCGAAGGCGAGATTCGGAAGGTCGACAGGGAGACGGGCAAGATCACGATCAGGCACGGGCCGATCGCGAACCTCGAAATGCCCGCCATGACAATGGTGTTTCGCATCAGCGATCCTGCGATGCTCGATCGAGTGAAGGAAGGTGCCAAGGTGCGTTTCCTGGCCGACCGCGTCGGCGGGGCCCTCACGGTAACCCAGCTCGAGCCGGCGTCCTGACCAATGCACGTCGCCCCGCCCCCGATGGATGCTTGATTCGGATGATTGGCCTGGGTCAAGTGGAGCGCGGTCGCCTCCGGCAGCGTTGCGTTGGGGGATGATTGACCATGATTTGGTGCGGTTGCTTTCGGCACAGAATCCGTGCCTCGGTGGCGTTGGGATGCTGGTTGTTCGTCTTGCTGGTAAGCGCGGCTCACGCTTGCGGCGTTGGCGACTTGCAGGGCGGCCTCCTGCCGCCGGCCGCTGCGCAGGACCATGAGCGCAAGGCGATGTCGTCCGCCGCCGCGCTATCCGCCTGCGACCCGCTGTGTGCGGCCACCCCGCCGGTCGTCGCAAGCAGGGCGTTTCATGCCCCGCAAATCGACCAGCTTGGGGCGCGGCGACATTTCCCGCGTACGTTGATGTCGCTGTCCGCGCCGCAGCCGGGCCGGAGGTACTGGATCACACTGATCCACCGCCGGGCATCGTGCTCTACACGCACTTCCTGCGCCTCGCTCAGTAGAGACTTCCCGGCGGGCGGGCCGCGCGCGTCTGCCGCGTTTTGTCGCGCGCGGCCTCTCAATGCCATGCGCGTCTCCGAAGTATCCAATCGTCGTTTGCAGGGGACCATGTCATGAAGACGTCGCATGCATCGATCGGCGTGGTTGCTTGATCAGCGCAGGTTCGGCACTGGCACAGGGTGGCATGGGATCGGCCGGTGGCCGCGGCCCCGGCATGACACAACCCGGTGCGATGATGGGTCAAATGGAACAGCGGATCAAGGCGATGCAGGAGTTGCGTCAGCAGATCCTGAATGCGACCACGCCAGAGGAGCGGCGGAAGGTCATGGAGGAAGGACGCAGGAAGTTTCTGCTAGGCATGACAATGACGCAGTTGATGATGGACGAGCAGGGGATGACGACTGCACCAAAGGGTTCCGCCCCCGCGCCGGCGAAATAGTCGCGGCGATGAGGTCCGATGCAAGTACACGAACGGGCAGCGCGCGCGTCGACTGCGCCACGCGGTGTCGGGCCAGGCGCCCAAGGCGGAAGTGCAATGCGGTCATTCCCATCCCCAATGAATGCACAAGGAGTCCATGGGGAGTCGACTATGCTCGAAGAAGCGGCGCGCAACGAGAGTGCTTTGCTCGCACGAGCGATGCTTGCGTTCCTGGCCTATGTCGTCATCGGCGTTTTCTTCCCACTGGCCGAGCACCGGGCGCAGGCATTGCGTTGGTTGCCCTGGGTGTCCCTGGCAGCATGCCCGCTCATGCACGTGTTCATGCTTCACGGGAACGGGAGCCATGAAGCTTGAAATCAGTCGCCACAAGGGACTGATCGTAGGCATCGCCTGCGAGGAGAGCCCCGCCTGGTCGGCAGCCAATCGATTCCGGCAGGCCGGAGCCCGGCGGGTCGTGCTCATGCGCATGCTGGCCAGGTCATGCGGGACGGCCATCACCGGAGATGTTATCCATGTCGATGCGGGTCATCACATCCAGGGCGTGGCGTTCCATTGAGCCGACCGCGCACAAGACGTCGACTACTGTTGGTCGCGAATCTGGCTCTGTCGCCGTCCGTGGAAGGGTTTGTACCCGGCGTTCCGCGACGGCAGGCGCTCACGTGATGGTGGCTTGCGGTGGGGGCGTAACGCGCACAAATTCGAGCGGTAAAGCGGAGGCTCGCGTGGGTGCATCCTTTTCGAAGCCGGGTCCGATGGGCCGGCATCGCCAGCGCGGCTTGGTGCAATCTTGCAGCAACAATTTCGAGGTCGTGGCGCTGTCGATAGATCGCGCTGGCAAGGCTGGGGTCCAGGCTTTTTTTCGACGAGGTCGACGTGAAGGCACTTGCGCGCTAGGTCGAGGCCACGACAGAGGACCAGAGAAAGCTCGGCGCAGTCGCGGTTTCCGCGACCTTGCTCATCGATCGGGAGGGCCGCGAAATCGGACGTGGGGTCGGACGGGCGAATTGGGACGGCCCGGACGACATCGAATCGATCAGGCACTATCTGGTGCCGCGCGTTTCGTGAAGAAGAATGGACTTGTTGCCGGAACAATCTGAATGGAGATGAGCGCGAACATGGACATGAAACCGAACCTGGACCTGGACGTCAACCCGAGCCGGCGTCGGGCGCTGCAGGCGCTGGCGCTGGGCGCCGGCGCGATCTCGCTCCCGCTCACCCTGCGGGATGCCATGGCTTCGGAGGCGCCGGACGTTTCGATTCGCCTCGTTGCGGCGCCGGGCCGGGCGCAGGTCAGGCGCGGCCGGGAGACCGACGTGCAGCGCTACACCGCGCAGGTCATGCACGGTCGGCCCGATGCCGTGCGCCCCTCGACGGGCTATCTCGGCCCGACGCTCGAGTTGCGGCGCGGCGAGCGCGTCCGCATCGAGTTCGTCAATCGGCTCGACGAGCCCAGCATCGTGCACTGGCACGGCATGATCGTGCCGGAACGGGACGACGGCCATCCGCGGTTCGTCGTGGCCCCCGGCAACTCCTATGTCTACGAATTCACCGTCCGCAATCCGGCCGGTACCTATCTCTATCACCCACACCCGCATGGTCGCACCGGGCGCCAGGTGTACTTCGGACTGGCGGGTCTGCTGATTGTGCGCGACGACGACGAGCGGAAGGCGGGATTTCCTGCCGGCGAGCACGAGCTGGCCCTGGTGATCCAGGACAGGCGGATCGACGCGACGAATTCACTGGTGTTCGAACGCTCGATGATGGATTCGATGACGGGTGTGCTGGGCGACACGGTGCTCGTCAACGGTGTTGCGGACGCAGAATTCGCGGTCTCGCGGCGGCCCTATCGGCTGCGACTCGCCAATGCGTCGAATGCGCGGATCTACAAGCTGGCATGGTCGGACGGGCGGCCGATGCGTGTCATGGCGACGGACGGCGGATTGCTGAGCGGGGGCGAAGGCATCCAAACGCGACCGTTCGTCGTGCTCGCGCCGTTCCAGCGGGTGGAACTGATCGAGGATTTCGGGGCGCGGGAGGATGGCGCTTCGGTGACGCTGGTCAGTCAGCGATTCCGCGATCCCGAAACGATGGGTGGCATGATGGGTGGCATGATGGGTGGCATGATGGGTGGTGGCATGGGTAGCGGCATGGGCGGCGGCGTACCCGCGGGCGCCCAAGGCGTCGAGTTGAACGTCGCCCGCTTCACCGTTTCGGCAGGTCCGCGCGTGCACGAAGCCCCGCCGAAACTTCCCGGCGCTGCGCCGTTGCTACGGCGCGGCAAGACCGAGCTGCACACCCGCGTGGCGATGGACATGATGCAGGGCACGCTCAACGGACGTAGCTTCCAGATGACGGCTGTGGCGCCGGACGAGCGCCTCCCGCTGAACGAGGAAAGCATCTGGACGTTTTCCGGCGACACGACCGGGCACCCGATGCCGCACCCGATCCACGTTCACGGCCTGCGGTTTCGCATCCTCGAGCGGACCGCCGGGGCACAGGCCGACCTGCGAGAGGGCCTGATCGACAGCGGTTACCACGATACGGTGCTGGTCTTTCCGGGTGAGCGCGTGAGGCTCGCGCTCGCACCCACCGAACCGGGGCTGTTCATGTATCACTGCCACAACTTGGAGCACGAGGATGGCGGCATGATGCGCAATTGCTGGTTCGGGCCGATGCCGGTCGACCTGTCGATGTCGCGCCATCCAAAAGCCTGACCGGCGAATCGAAATCGCGCCAGTGCCGGAGACGATCCTGACGGATGCCCCTTGCGCATCGCCTGCCGCGCCGGCGCCCGCCGCGTTTCCTCCGGCGGCACCAACCACCACGCGTCCTTGCCCCTGAAGCCGCCACGCATTCGCCGCGCAGGCGAACGGAGTCGCGGTGACATCGACGGGACTCGCGTTCGTGCGGGCAGAACCTGCAGTCATGTGGGCGCTCCCGCAGTCTTGCCGCTGCCTGTTTCGTACCAGCCGCGCATCCCGTTCACGACCCGCACCGCCAGCGGCCTCACCGGAACTTCGATCAGCACGCGCGTTGAGCAGGCTCTCGGCGATGATGCTGCGCGCCGAGTTCCCGGTGTACAGGAACAGGACGTTGCAGCGTCGGCCCCTCATGCCTCGGCCTCGGCGGCGCAGCGCGACCGGCGCACGCCCGGCGGTCGGCCCTGCGCAATCGCGCGGCGGCGGGCCCTGCGGGCTTTCGCTTCGCGCGTCGGGCTCACGCGCAGCACCCACCTCGCGACTTCAGCGGGATATTCGCCGTTACCGCAGCGGATGCGGGCGCGCAGCATGCGCTCGCGGCGGTGGCCGCGGGAGCGCAGCATTCGCTTGCCGCGTGGGAATCGGCAGACTGCGCATCCGAACCGAACATCGGAATCGACCCCAGGCTGTGGTAGGTCTCCCATGCGATGCCTTGCGGATCGGTAATCC
>JAJXTF010000111.1 GCA_021784125.1 Pseudomonadota bacterium
CAGCATGATCGCGAACGCGATGGTGTTCGAGAATCCCATGCCCAGCCACGTGTCGAACTTGATGCGTCGAAGGTGCTCATGCGCACCCTCGGTCGCCTGGCGCAGCGGCATCTCGCCCGCCACCATTCGCTGCTCCTCGACCTCCTGCGACGCCTGCCAGAAGAAGAGGTAGGGACTGATCGTGGTGCCCAGCACGCCGACCAGCAGCATCAGGTATTCGCGCGTCAGCTTGACCGGGGGTACGATGGTCGCAGCGATCAGCTGCCCCCACGGGATGCGCACGGCGAACAGTACGGCGACGTAGGCGAACAGAAACAGCGTCAGCCACTTCAGCAGCGGCGCGAGCCGCCGGTACGGTATGAAGAGCTGCATCAGCACGACGAGCACGCCGAACACCAGCGCATGGCCGTGCTTCGGGCCGCCGACCACCAGCTGCAGCGCCTCACCCATCGCGCCGAGATCGGCAGCGATGTTCAGCGTGTTCGCCACCAGCAGCAGCGACACGATGAACACCAGCAGCGGCCGGGAGTAGTGGTCGCGGATGTTCCGCGCGATGCCGTGGCCCGTGACCCGACCGATGCGTGCGCTCACCACCTGGATGCCGACCATCAGCGGGGTCGTCAGCAGCACGCTCCACAGCATTCCGAGGCCGAACTGGGCCCCGGCCTGCGAATAGGTCGCAATGCCGCTCGGATCGTCGTCGGCGGCGCCGGTGATGAGGCCCGGGCCGAGACGCTCGAAGAAGCGATGGGTGCGCTGGATCATGGGAGAACCCCATGATCGATCGGGGAGCCTGGATCAGGCCGTCGACGCTCCGGGGGCGCCGGAGTATAGCAGCGGCGGCCCCCTTTTGGGATCGGGAATCCGGACCGTTACGACTGCGTTACGCCTGCCGGTCGATCGTGCAGTCGACGACCGTCAATGCCGTCATGTTGACGATCCGCCGCACCGTCGCGGACGGCGTCAGGATGTGGACCGGCTTGGCAACCCCCAGCAGCATCGGGCCGAGCGTGACCCCCGCGCCCGAGGCCACCTTCAGGAGGTTGAACGAGATGTTCGCCGCGTCGAGCGTCGGCATGATCAGCAGGTTCGCCTCGCCCACCAGACGCGAATTGGGAAACACCGCCTGGCGCACCGACTCGTTCAGCGCGGCGTCACCGTGCATCTCGCCGTCGATCTCGAGATCCGGCGCCCGCTCGTTGATCAGCGCCAGCGCATCGCGCATCTTCCTCGCGGACGGGTGATCACTGGTGCCGAACGACGAGTGCGACAGCAGGGCCGCCTTGGGCGTGATGCCGAAGCGGCGGATCTCCGCCGCGCAGAGGATCGCGATCTCGGCCAGCTGCTCGGGTGTGGGATCGGGGTTCACGTAGGTGTCGGCGATGAACACCGTCCTGCCGGGCATCAGCACCGCGTTCATGGCGGCGTAGGTCTTCACGCCTTTGCGCAGGCCGATCACCTGGTCGATGTAATGGCGATGCAGCGCGTGGGTGCCGAAAGTGCCGCACAGCATTCCGTCGGCGTCGCCCTGGTGGATCATCATCGCGCCGATCAGCGTCAGGCGGCGGCGCATCTCGATCTGTGCATATTGCTGGGACACGCCCTTGCGCCGGGTGAGGCTGAAGTATTCGGTCCAGTAGCTGCGGTAGCGCGGATCGGAGTCGGGATTGATCGTCTGGAAATCGACGTCGGGCCGTAGCCGCAGTCCGAAGCGCTCGATGCGGCGCGCCAGCACCGCGGGCCGGCCGACCAGGATCGGCTGCGCCAGGCCTTCGTCGACGACGACCTGCACGGCGCGCAGGACGCGCTCGTCCTCGCCCTCGGCGTAAACGATCCGCTTGGGCGACTGCTTGGCCAGCGTGAAGATCGGCTTCATCAGCAGGCCCGAGTGGTAGACGAAGCTCGTGAGCTTCGCCCGGTACGCGTCGAAATCGTCGATCGGACGCGTCGCCACCCCGGAGTCCATCGCGGCTTTCGCCACGGCGGGGGCGATCATCACGATCAGCCGCGGGTCGAAGGGCCTGGGAATCAGGTAGTCGGGTCCGAAGCGCAGGTTCTCGTGCATGTTGTACGCGGTCGCGACGATGTCGGATTGCTCGATCGTCGCGAGCGCGGCGAGCGCGCGCACCGCGGCAAGCTTCATCGCTTCGTTGATCGTGGTCGCGCCGACGTCGAGCGCCCCGCGGAAGATGAACGGAAAGCACAGCACGTTGTTGACCTGGTTCGGGAAGTCCGAGCGCCCGGTCGCGATGATCGCGTCCGGGCGCGCGGCCTTCGCGACGTCGGGCATGATCTCGGGCTCGGGATTGGCGAGCGCGAGGATCAGCGGCTTGTCGCCCATCGCCTGCAGCCATTCCGGCTTCAGCACCTTCCCTGCCGACAGCCCGAGAAAGACGTCGGCGCCGGGAAGGATCTCGGCGAGCGTGCGAGCCGAGGTCGGCTGCGCGTAGCGCGCCTTGTTGTCGTCCATCAACTCGGTGCGGCCCTGCCAGACCACGCCCTTGATGTCGGACACGAAGATGTTCTCCCGCCGCAACCCCAGCTCGACCAGGAGGTCGAGGCAGGCCAGCGCCGCCGCACCCGCACCCGAGCACACCAGCTTCACTTTCGCGAAGTCCTTGCCGACGACGCGCAGTCCGTTCAGCACGGCCGCACCGACGATGATCGCAGTGCCGTGCTGGTCGTCGTGGAACACGGGGATCTTCATCCGCTCGCGGCACTGGCGCTCGATGTAGAAGCACTCGGGCGCCTTGATGTCCTCGAGGTTGATCCCGCCGAACGTGGGCTCGAGCGCGCAGATCATGTCGACGAGCTTGTCGGGGTCGCGCTCGGCCAGCTCGATGTCGAAGCAGTCGAGGCCGGCGAACTTCTTGAACAGCACCGCCTTGCCTTCCATCACCGGCTTGGCGGCGAGCGGCCCGATCGCGCCCAGGCCGAGCACGGCAGTGCCGTTGGTGACCACCCCGACCAGGTTGCCGCGGGCGGTCAGCGTCGACACCTCGCGCGGATCGCGGACGATCTCCTCGCAGGCGGCGGCCACGCCCGGCGTATACGCGAGCGCCAGGTCGCGCTGGTTGGTCAGCTGCTTGGTCGGCAGCAACGCGATCTTGCCCGCGGGCGCGCGGCGATGATAGGCGAGGGAATCCTCGCGAATGGTGCTTTCCTGGTCGGCCATGGAGTTCCGGTGTCGATGGGAAATGCGAGGACGAATCATAACGCCGCGGCCGGAACCGCAGCCTCGGCCCCGGCGCTGCGACGCCAGGACACCCCGGGCCTGCCGCCTCCACGACACCTGGGCTGCCCAAGTGACCGCCCGCCGCTATAATGCGCGGGCCGCAACCGGTTCTCCCGGACCCCTCCTCTCCTCCATGCCCATCGTCCCGCTGTTCTGGATTGTCGCCGTGCTGCTCGTCGCCGGGGTGCTGGCTGCGATCGTGTGGCCGCTGCTGCGCAATGCCGCTGGGGACCGGAGCGGCGGCGAGGCGAGCGCGGCGACGTCGGTGTACCGCGACCAGAAACGCCAGCTCGACGAGGAATTCGCTGCCGGCGCGATCAGTGCCGACGAACGCGATGCGGCGATCGAGGAACTCGCTGCGCGCCTTTCCGCCGAGCTCGACACGACGTCTTCGCCTTCCGAGGAAGCCGTGCCCGCGGCATCGTCGCGCGCGCGCCTCGTCTGGGCCCTCGTTCTGGTCTTCACGCTCCCGGCGACGGCAGGCATGCTCTACGTGATGCTTGGAAACCCGGGTGCGCTGCAGCCCGGGGCAGCCGCAGTGGAATCGCAGGCGCCAACATCCGCTGCGCAGATCGAGGCGATGGTCGAAAAGCTCGCGGAGCGGATGAAGTCGAATCCCGACGATCCGAACGGCTGGGTATTGCTTGGTCGCTCCTATGCCGTGCTCGGGCGCTTTCAGGAATCCGCCGATGCCTATCGCCGTGCGTCCACGCTCTCACCGTCGGCCGCCGGGATCCTCGCCGACTGGGCCGATTCCCTGGCGATGGCGAATGGACAGAAGCTCGAGGGCGAGCCGTCGAAGCTGATCGAGCGCGCGCTCGCGATCGACCCGAACAACCCTAAGGCGCTCGCCCTCTCGGGCAGCGCCGCTGCCGAGAGGCGCGATTTCAGTGCCGCGATCACCGCCTGGAGCAAGCTCCTGTCGCAGCTCCCGCCGGGCAGCGAAGGGCAGAAGGAAGTCGAGCAGATGATCGCCCAAGCCCAGTCCGCGCAGGCCGGCGGGGCGGCGCCAGCAGGCGCCGCTGCCGATGGTGGCGCGGGCGTCCTGGGCCCGGGCGAAACCCCGGCAGCACCCGCCGGCGCCGTTCCGTCGCAGTCCGACGTTGCGGCCAGCGCGATCACCGGGCGGGTGAGCCTCGATCCGAAGCTCGCAGGCCGCGTCGGCCCGGGGGGCACGCTGTACATCTTCGCGCGTGCCGCAAACGGACCGCGAATGCCGCTGGCGGTGATCAAATCCAGCGCCGATTCGCTGCCGCGCGACTTCACCCTCGACGACTCGATGGCGATGGCGCCGTCCGCGCGCCTGTCGACGGCGGGCGAAGTGGTCGTCGAAGCGCGGATCTCGAAATCGGGCCTGGCGACGCCCTCGCCCGGCGACCTGCGCGGTGCGAGCGCCCCGGTCAGGCCGGGAGCGCGCGGCGTGGACGTCGTCATCGGCGAGGTCGTCCGTTAGCCGCGGTCGTCAGGACTGCAGCCCCTCGATGCCCGCGTCGACACCCATGCTCGAAACCCGGTCGCTCGCGGCGCGCCGCGGTTTCGCGACACTGTTCCAGGGCCTCGGCTTCGCGCTCGCCGCCGGCGAGGCGCTGGTCGTCTCGGGGCCCAACGGCTGCGGCAAGACGACGCTGCTGCGCATGCTCGCGGGACTCTCCGCCCCCGCCGAGGGCGAGATCTGCTGGGACGGCGCATCGGTGCGCCCCTTCGATGCGAAGTTGCGCGAAGCCGTCGCCTTCAACGGCCATCTGCCGGCGCTGAAGGACGAGCTCACCGCCTTCGAGAACCTCGCGGCGTGGACCACGCTGGAGAACGAGCGCGCGGACGCCCAGGCCATCGACCGGGCGCTGGCCGACGTCGCGCTGGCCCGGCGGGCGCGGATTCCCGCGCGAGCGCTTTCGCAGGGGCAGCGCCGGCGCATCGGACTCGCCCGGCTCTCCCTGTCGCGGCGGCGGCTGTGGATCCTCGACGAGCCGCTGACGGCGCTCGACAGCGACGGCGTCGAAGTCCTCGAGACGCTGCTCGCGGCGCACCT
Source organism: Pseudomonadota bacterium (assembly GCA_021784125.1). GTDB lineage: Bacteria > Pseudomonadota > Gammaproteobacteria > Burkholderiales > Casimicrobiaceae > VBCG01. Next base: position 5,265 of record JAJXTF010000111.1, read on the forward strand.
CGAAGGTGGGGGCCTCGTCGTCGCCGCGTCGCACCAGGCGCTGCCGGTTCCCACTGCAAACCTGCGTCCGCTCGACCTCGCGACCGTGCCGGGCGGGTCGCACGGATGAGCCCGACGGCCGTCCCGCAGCCGGATGCTGCGTCGGTGTCGGCGGCCTTCGCCTGGGCCCTGGGGCGCGACCTGCGGATCGCGCTGCGCTCCAAGGCGGAACTTGGCGTCCAGCTGATGTTCTATGTGATCGTCGTGTCGCTTTTCCCTCTGGCGAGCTCGCCGTCGCGCGAGGTGCTGGCGACGCTCGGGCCGGGCGTGCTGTGGACCGCGGCGCTGCTCGCCTCGCTGCTGTCGCTGCCGCGCCTGTTCGCCGCGGATTTCGGCGACGGCACGCTCGAGCAGATCGCGCTGTCGCCACGCCCGTTGCCCGCACTGGTCTCCGGTAAAATGGCGGCTCACTGGCTCACGACCGGTCTCCCGGTGGCGGTGCTGGCGCCGCTGCTGGGCGAACAGTACGCAATGGACGGAACGGAGCTTTGGATACTGGCTGCTGCGCTGTTGCTGGGCACGCCGATCCTGTCGCTTCTGGGGGCGATCGGCGCGACGTTGACCCTGGGAGCGCGGGGGGGCGGAAGCCTGCTGGCATTGCTGGTCCTGCCGCTTTACGCCCCCGTGCTGATCTTCGGCGCGGGCGCCGTCGATGCGGTGCGCTCGGGGTTGTCGGCGGGTCCGCAGCTGTCGCTGCTGGCCGCCGGGTTGTTGCTGGCACTGGTCGGAACGCCGTTTGCCGTCGCGGCGGCGGTGCGAATCGCGCTCGATTGATCGATGATCGTCAACTGGTACCGCTACTCGTCGCCGATTTCGTTCTACCCGCTGGCGGGACGCCTGGCGCGGGTGTTCGGCGTGCTCGCCGTGGTCTTCACGCTCGCGGGGCTGTACATCGGGCTCATCGTCGCGCCGACCGATGCGACGCAGGGGGACGCCTACCGGATCATCTTCCTGCACGTCCCCACGGCGTGGATGGCGATGTTCATCTACCTCGTGATGGCGTTCTGGAGCGCGCTGGCGCTGGGATTCAACACCCGGCTGTCTGCGATGATGGCGCAGGCCCTGGCTCCCACCGGTGCGCTGATGGCGGCGCTCGCGCTGTGGTCGGGCGCGTTCTGGGGCCGGCCGACCTGGGGCACCTACTGGGCCTGGGATGCGCGGATGACCTCGACGTTGATCCTGCTGTTCCTCTACCTCGGCATCATCGCGCTGCGCAACGCCATCGACGATCCGCGCCGCGCCGATCGCGCCTGCGCGCTGCTCGCACTGGTCGGCGCGGTCAACGTGCCGATCATCTACTTCTCGGTGCAATGGTGGAACACGCTGCACCAGGGCTCGTCGATCAGCCTCACCGCGGCACCGAAGATGGCAATGACCATGTTGGAGGGCCTGCTGGTGATGACCGCCGGCGTCTGGTCGTACTGCATCGCCGTCACGCTGGCCCGGGTGCGCGCGATCATCGTCGAGCGTGAGCGCGGCGCGGGCTGGGTCGCGTCGCTGATCGCTCCGCAGGGGGCGCGATGAGCGAATTCTTCGCGATGGGCGGATATGCATGGTACGTGTGGATGTCGTACGGCGCGGCCGCGGTCGCGGTCATCGTCGAGATCGCCGCGCTGCGTCTGCGCCGGCGCCGCGCGCTCGACATCGCGCGGATGGCGCATGATGCCGATGCCGCGGATCCCGGCCCGGGACCGCTGGCCGATCTTCGGAGCAACGGATGAAAGCGCGTTATCGCCGGTTCGCATGGATCGGTCTCGGACTCGCCGCCGTCGGCATCGCCGTCGCGCTGGTGCTCTCGGCATTCAGGTCGAACCTCGTGTTCTTCTTCACGCCGTCGCAGGTCGTCGCCCACGAGGTGCCGCAGTCGCGGCCTTTCCGCGTCGGCGGCCTGGTCGAGGCCGGCAGCCTGACGCGCGAGCCGAACTCGCTGACGGTGCGCTTCCGCGTGACCGACACGGCGAAGACCATTCCCGTCACCTACACCGGGCTGCTTCCCGACCTGTTCAAGGAAGGCAAGGGCGTCGTCGCCCAGGGCAGGATGGGTCCGGACGGCGCGTTCCACGCCACCGAGGTGCTTGCCAAGCACGACGAGAACTACATGCCGCCGGAAGCGAGATCGGCGATCGAGCAGGCGCAGAAAGGCCCGGAAACGATGCCGAGCCTCCACGAAGCCAGGGCGAGGTGAGGCGATGATCCCCGAAATCGGTCACTTCGCGCTGATCGTTGCGCTGCTGGTCGCGATCGTCCAGGGCGTGCTGCCGATGATCGGTGCAGCGCGCCGCGACAGCGCGCTGATGGCGGTCGCCGTCCCTGCCGCGCGCGCCCAGTTCGTGCTGGTCGCGCTGGCTTTTGGCTGCCTCGCCTGGAGCTTCGTCAACAGCGACTTCTCGGTCGCGAACGTCGCCCAGAACTCGAACTCGCAGTTGCCGCTGCATTACCGCTTCGCGGCGACCTGGGGCTCGCACGAAGGATCGCTGCTGCTGTGGGCGCTGATGCTGGGCGGCTGGGGCTTTGCCGTCAGCCTGTTCTCGCGCAATCTTCCGAACGTGCTGCGCGCGCGCGTCCTCGCCGTCATGGGGCTGGTCGCGATCGGCTTCCTGTTGTTCATGCTCACCGCGTCCGATCCTTTCGTGCGCCTGTCGCCGCCTCCTGTGGAAGGCCGCGACCTCAACGCGCTGCTGCAGGATCCCGGCATGGTCGCGCATCCACCGATGCTCTACATGGGCTACGTCGGCTTTTCGGTCGCGTTCGCCTTCGCGATCGCCGCGCTGATCGGCGGCCGGCTCGACGCGTCGTGGGCACGCTGGTCGCGGCCGTGGACGACGGTCGCCTGGTCGTTCCTGACCATCGGCATCGCGCTCGGCAGCATCTGGGCCTATTACACGCTGGGCTGGGGCGGCTGGTGGTTCTGGGATCCGGTCGAGAACGCGTCGTTCATGCCCTGGCTCGCCGGCACCGCGCTGATCCACTCGCTCGCCGTGACCGAGAAGCGCGGGGCCTTCCGCAGCTGGACGGTGCTGCTCGCGATCCTGGCGTTCTCGCTGTCCCTGATCGGCACGTTCCTGGTCCGCTCCGGCGTGCTGACTTCGGTCCATGCCTTCGCGACCGATCCGGCGCGCGGCGTGTTCATCCTGGCCTTCCTCGCGGTGGTCATCGGCGGCTCGCTCACCCTCTATGCGATACGCGCAGGCGCAGTCGGCGCAGGGGGCGATTTCTCGCCGGTGTCGCGCGAATCGATGCTGCTGGGCAACAACATCCTGCTGGTCATCGCGCTGGCGAGCGTGTTGCTGGGCACCCTCTATCCGCTGTTCATCGATGCGTTGAAGCTCGGCAAGATCTCGGTCGGCCCGCCCTATTTCGACGCCGTGTTCTATCCGGTGATGGCGCCGATGATCTTCCTCATGGGCGTCGGCCCGATCGCCTCCTGGCGCAAGTCGCGCATCCCCGACCTGTGGACGCGGCTGCAGTGGGCCGTCTACGTGGCATTGGCAGCGGGTGCGCTGCTGCCTTTCGCGATGGGCCAGTGGAAGCCGCTGGTCGCGCTCGGACTGCTCCTCGCCGCGTGGGTCGCCGCCGCGACGGTCAGCGCCGTGCTGCAGCGGCTCAAGTCGGCGCCGCAGCGCGGGATCGTCGCCAAGCTGCGCGCCAATTCGCCGGCGTGGTACGGCATGCTGCTCGCACACCTCGGCGTGGCCGCCTTCATCGTCGGCGTGACGCTGGTCAAGGGCTACGAGATCGAGCGCGACGTGCGGCTCGACGTCGGCCAGGGAGTCGAAGTGGGCGGCGACACCTACACGTTCCAGGGCATCGTCCCGGAGCCCGGTCCGAACTACGACGCGCTGGTGGGCACGGTCGAGGTGACGCGCGGCACTCGCCACGTCGTGACGCTCAAGCCGCAGAAGCGGACGTACCGGGCATCGGGGGAAGTCATGACCGAGGCGTCGATCCGCAGCGGAATCCTCGGCGACCACTACGTGTCGCTGGGCGAGCCGGTGACCGCCAAAGGCGTGGACGGCGCGTGGGCCGTGCGCATCTACGTGAAGCCCTTCGTCGACTGGATCTGGTTCGGCTGCCTGCTGATGGCGCTCGGCGGATTCACCGCGATCGCCGATCGGCGCTACCGGCTCGCGCTGAAGCACCGGTTCGCCGGCGCCCTCGGCGCCGCAGCGCGCGGCGCGGCGTGACGCCGTGAGGATCCTGCGCTGGTCGCTTCCCCTCGCGATCTTCCTGGTCGTGGCGGGTTTTCTGTACGTCGGACTCTATCGCGATCCGCACGAAGTTCCCTCGCCGCTGATCGGCAAGCCCGCGCCGGAATTCTCGCTCGCCGAGTTGCACCACCCTGACCGGAAGCTCGCCACCGGCGACATGCTCGGCCAGGTCTGGCTGCTCAATGTCTGGGCTTCGTGGTGCGTGTCCTGCCGCGAGGAGCACCCGCTGCTCGTCGCGCTGTCGAAAGCGAGCGTCGTTCCGATCATCGGCCTCGACTACAAGGACAAGTCCGACGATGGGCTTGCGTGGCTCGCGAGCAATGGCAACCCGTACACCAAGTCGGTGGTGGATCTCGACGGACGGGTGGGGATCAACTGGG
>JAJXTF010000005.1 GCA_021784125.1 Pseudomonadota bacterium
GGCGGATTCTACGACCGGCTGCTTCCCGGACTGCGCAGCGCGATCCCCCGCATCGCGGGAGCGTTCGAGATGCAGCTGGTCGACGCGATGCCGCTTGCGCCGCACGACTGCGCCGTCGACGCCATCGTCACCGAAACGCGCGTGATCGACGCCCGCGCGCGCAGCGGATGACGCCCGCGCGCACGGCCCGGGTCGCGCTGGCCGCCACGCTGACGATCCAGATCTTCACCTCCTTCGCCGGGACGGCGACGGCGGTGCTGGCGCCCGAGATCGCCGGCGACTTCGGGATCGACCCGCGCCTGATCGGCGTGTTCATCGGCACGGTCTACGGCGGCGCCATGCTCGCGAGCATCGCCTGCGGCAGCTTCATCGAGCGCTACGGCCCGATCCGCGTGTCGCAGGTCTGCGTCGTGCTGTGCGCGTCGGGTGTGGCTGCAACGGCGTTCGCGCCCGCGTCGCTGCCCGGCCTGCTCGCGCTCGCCGCGATCGTGATCGGGCTGGGCTACGGCCCGATAACCCCGGCATCGTCGCAACTGCTGCAGCGGACCGCGCCGCCGGCGCGCATGGCGCTGACGTTCTCGATAAAGCAGACCGGCGTGCCCGCGGGCGCAGCGCTGTCGGGCGCACTGCTGCCGGGTCTGGCGCTGCTCGGGGGATGGCGCGCGACGTTCGTCGGGGTCGCGCTGGTCGGCGCGATCGTCGTCGCGCTGGCACAGCCGATCCGCGGGCGGCTCGATGGCGAGCATTCGCCGCGGCGGCCGATGTCCTTCGCCGGCATCGTCGCGCCGCTCGCGCTGGTATGGCGGTCGAAACCCCTGCTGATGCTGGCGCTGGTCTCCTTCGCCTATTCGGCGACCCAGGTGTGCCTCACCAGCTACCTGGTCGTCTACCTGACCGGATCGCTGGGATTCTCGCTGGTGTCGGCGGGGCTCGCGCTGACCGCGACCACCCTCGCCGGCGCCGCCGGGCGCATCGGCTGGGGAATGGTCGCGGACCGCCTGCTGGCGCCGCGCAAGGTGCTGGCGCTGATCGGCCTGATCGCCGCCGGTTGCGCGCTGGCGATGGCCGCCTCCACGCCGCGGTGGCCCGCGGCGGTGGTGATCGGGCTGGCGACCTGCTTCGGCGCCACGGCGATCGGGTGGAACGGCGTCCAGCTCTCGGAAGTCGCGCGCCTCGCGCCCCCCGGGGCCGCGGGAAAGGTGACCGGCGCGGCGAGCGTCATCACTTTCGCCGGGGTCGTCATCGGCCCGCCGTCGTTCGCGCTGCTCTCCAGCCTGACCGGCGGGTATCGCGCGGGTTTTGCGTCTCTCGCCGTCGCGAGCGGGTTCGCCGCCGTCGCGCTCCTTTCCAGGGAACCGCATACAATCGATGCCTGAGAAGGCGACGGAGTGGAATCATGGACCGCATACCCGACATCGACCCGCAGGAAACCGGCGAATGGCTGGAAGCCCTCGAAGGCGTGCTCGCCGCCGAAGGTCCGGACCGCGCGCATTTCCTGATCGAGCAGCTGATCGACAAGGCGCGCCGCTCGGGTGCCTACCTGCCGTTTTCCGCGAACACCGCATACATCAACACGATCCCGGTGGACGCGCAGGTGCGCATTCCCGGCGACCAGAACATCGAGCACCGGATCCGTTCGACCGCGCGCTGGAACGCGATGGCGATGGTCGTGCGCGCCAACAAGCACACCAACGTCGGCGGCCACATCGCGAGCTACGCGTCGGCGGCGACGCTCTACGACGTCGGCTTCAACCACTTCTGGCACGGCGTGTCGGACCGGCACGGCGGCGACCTGGTGTTCATCCAGGGCCACTCGGCGCCCGGCGTCTACGCCCGCGCCTTCCTGCTCGGCCGCCTGACGGAGGAGCAGCTCGACAACTACCGGCAGGAGGTCGACGGCAAGGGGATCTCCTCCTACCCCCATCCGTGGCTGATGCCGGATTTCTGGCAGTTCCCGACGGTGTCGATGGGTCTCGGGCCGCTGATGGCGATCTACCAGGCCCGCTTCATGAAGTACCTGCACGACCGTGGCCTTGCGGACACCCGCGGGCGCAAGGTCTGGTGTTTCTGCGGCGACGGCGAGATGGACGAGCCGGAGTCGATGGGCGCGATCGGCATGGCCTCGCGCGAAAACCTCGACAACCTGATCTTCGTCGTCAACTGCAACCTGCAGCGCCTCGACGGGCCGGTGCGGGGCAACGGCAAGATCATCCAGGAGCTCGAGAGCGACTTCCGCGGCGCCGGGTGGAACGTGATCAAGGTCGTCTGGGGCACGCACTGGGATTCGCTGCTGGCGCGCGACAAGAAGGGCATCCTGATGCAACGGATGATGGCCTGCGTCGACGGCGAATACCAGACCTTCAAGTCCAAGGACGGCGCCTACGTCCGCGAGTATTTCTTCAACACGCCCGAGCTGAAGGCGATGGTGGCGGACTGGACCGACGAGGAGATCTGGGCGCTGAACCGCGGCGGTCACGATCCGCACAAGGTGTATGCCGCCTACCACGCCGCGGTGAACCATCCCGGCCAGCCGACGGTGATCCTCGCCAAGACGATCAAGGGCTACGGGATGGGCGAGGCGGGCGAGGCCCAGAACATCACCCACCAGCAGAAGAAGATGAACGTCGAGGCCGTCCGCCGCTTCCGCGACCGCTTCGAGATCCCGGTGCCGGACGACCAGCTCGAGAAGGTCCCCTACGTCAGCTTCCCCGACGGCTCACCGGAACGCGAGTACATGCAGGCGCGCCGGCTCGAGCTGGGTGGCTACCTTCCGTCGCGGCGGCGCAAGGCCGAGGCGCTCGCCGTTCCGGCGCTGTCGGCGTTCGAACGCTTCCTGAAGAGCACCGACGAGCGCGAGATCTCGACGACGATGGCGTTCGTGCAGATCCTGCAGATCCTGCTGCGCGACAAGATCCTCGGCAAGCACGTCGTGCCGATAGTCCCGGACGAATCGCGGACTTTCGGCATGGAAGGAATGTTCCGCCAGCTCGCGATCTGGAACCAGCTCGGCCAGCTCTACACGCCCGAGGACAAGGACCAGCTGATGTTCTACAAGGAGGACAAGCACGGCCAGATCCTCCAGGAAGGCATCAACGAGGCCGGCGCGATGAGCGACTGGATGGCCGCCGCGACGTCGTACTCGACGCACGGCGTGCCGATGATCCCGTTCTACATCTTCTATTCGATGTTCGGTTTCCAGCGCGTCGGCGATTTCGCCTGGGCCGCCGGCGACATGCGCTGCCGCGGCTTCCTCCTGGGGGGCACCGCCGGGCGCACGACGTTGAACGGCGAGGGCCTGCAGCACGAGGACGGACACTCGCACCTGCTGTCGGCGAACATCCCGAACTGCGTCTCCTACGACCCGACCTTCGGCTACGAGGTCGCCGTGATCATCCAGGACGGGCTGCGGCGCATGTACGCCGAGCAGGAGGACGTCTACTACTACCTGACCGTGATGAACGAGAACTACCCGCACCCGGCGATGCCGGAAGGCGCGGCAGCCTCGATCATCAAGGGCATGTACCTGTTCGCCGCAGGCGCGAAGAAGCCGAAGGCGCCGCGCGTGCAGCTGCTCGGCTCGGGCACGATCTTCCGCGAGGTGATCGCCGCTGCGGAGCTGCTGCGCAACGACTGGGGCGTCGAGGCCGACCTCTGGAGCTGCCCGTCGTTCACCGAGCTCGCGCGCGACGGGCGCGCGATCGAGCGCCACAACCGGCTGAACCCGACGGCGAAGCCGCAGGTGTCGCACGTCGAGGCTTGCCTCGCGACGACCCAGGGCCCGGTCATCGCCGCGACCGATTACGTGCGCGGCTTCGCCGACCAGATCCGGCCGTATGTCCGACGGCGCTACGTCGTGCTCGGCACCGACGGCTACGGGCGCTCGGACACGCGCGAGAAGCTGCGCGCCTTCTTCGAGGTCGACCGGCGCTACGTCGCCGTCGCGGCGCTGAAGGCGCTGGCCGACGAAGCTGCGCTGCCCGCGACGAAGGTGGCCGAGGCGATCGCGAAGTACGGCATCGATCCGGCGCGGCCTGCGCCGTGGCTCGTGTGAGGAGGTCGACGATGCACCTGCGACGGGATTTCCAATGAGCGCGATCGAGGTCAAGGTTCCGGACATCGGTGACTTCGACGAAGTCCCGGTGATCGAGGTGCTGGTCAAGCCGGGCGACACGGTGGCCGCCGAGGACGCGCTGGTCACCCTCGAGTCCGACAAGGCGACGATGGACGTTCCCTCGCCCGCTGCCGGCGTCGTCAAGGCGGTGCAGGTGAAGGTCGGGGACAAGGTGAGCGAGGGTCGGGTCATCCTGACGCTCGAGGCTGCGGCGGCAGCGGCGCCCTCACCCCAACCCTCTCCCGCGAGCGGGAGAGGGAGTGAACCGGCGGGGGCAGCCTCACCCCAACCCTCACCCCAACCCTCACCCCAACCCTCTCCCGCAAATGCACCCTCCCCTCAACCCGCTCCCGCGAGCGGGAGAGGGGGCGCCGAAGGCGCGGCCGAGGAGTCCGAGCCCGCGCGCAGTGCCCACGCCTCGCCGTCGGTGCGCAAGTTCGCACGCGAGCTCGGCGTCGACCTTGGCGCAGTGACGGCCTCGGGACCCAAGGGCCGCATCCTCCACGAGGACGTGCAGGCTTTCGTCAAGCGCGCGCTGTCCGCGGGTGGGGGTGGCGGCGCTGCAGCCACAGGCGCGATCACCGGGGGTGGCGCGCTCAACCTGCTTCCCTGGCCGGTCGTCGATTTCGCCAAGTTCGGACCGGTCGAGGCCATGCCGCTGTCGCGGATCAGGAAGATCTCCGGTGCGAACCTCGCGCGCAACTGGGTGATGGTCCCGCACGTCACGCAGTTCGAGGATGCCGACATCACCGAGCTCGAGGCGCTGCGCGTCGCGCTCAACAAGGAGAACGAGAAGGCCGGCGTCAAGGTCACGATGCTCGCGTTCCTGATCAAGGCCGCGGTGTCGTCGCTCGCGAAGTTCCCCGACTTCAACGCGTCGCTCGATGCGAGCGGCGAGAACCTGATCCGCAAGGGCTACTTCAACATCGGCTTCGCGGCGGACACGCCGAACGGCCTCGTCGTCCCGGTGCTCAAGGGCGCGGACGGCAAGGGCGTGCTGCAGCTCGCCAGGGAAATGTCGGAGCTGTCGGCCAGGGCGCGCGAAGGCAAGCTCGGCCCGGCAGACATGCAGGGCGGATGCTTTTCGATCAGCTCGCTGGGCGGGATCGGCGGCACCGCGTTCACGCCGATCATCAACGCGCCCGAGGTCGCGATCCTCGGCGTGTCGAAGAGCTCGATCAGGCCGGTGTGGGACGGCAAGGCATTCCAGCCGCGCCTGGTGCTGCCGCTGTCGCTGTCCTACGACCACCGCGTGATCGACGGCGCTGCCGCCGCGCGCTTCATCGTTCATTTCGCTTCGCTGCTCGCGGATTTCCGCCGGGCGCTGCTGTGACCCAGGACGAGCAGAAACAGGCCGTCGCCCGCGAGGCGATCCGCTACGTCGTCGACGGCGCCTGGATCGGCGTCGGCTCGGGCTCGACGGCCAACATGTTCATCGATGAGCTCGGCAGGATCAAGCCCCGGATCAGGGGCGCCGTCGCGAGCTCGGTCAAGACCGCGGAACGGCTCAAGTCGCACGGCATCGAGGTCGAGGAGCTGAACAACGTTTCCGACATTCCCGTCTACGTCGACGGCGCCGACGAGGTGACCGAGCGCGGCGCGATGATCAAGGGCGGGGGTGGGGCGCTGACGCGAGAGAAGGTCGTGGCCGCGGTGGCGCATCGCTTCGTCTGCATCGCCGACGCGTCGAAGCTCGTCGGCGTGCTCGGCAGGTTTCCGCTGCCCGTCGAGGTGATCCCGATGGCGCGAAGCTACGTCGCGCGCGAGCTGGTGAAGCTCGGCGGATTCCCCGCATGGCGGATGGGCTTCACCACCGACAACGGCAACGTCGTCCTCGACGTCTCGGGCCTTTCGATCGTCGACCCGGCAGGGCTCGAGGAACGGATCAACGGCATCGCGGGCGTGGTCACCGTCGGCCTGTTCGCGCGGCGCGGCGCGGACGTGGTCCTGCTCGGCGGGGATGCAGGCGTGCGGACGCTGGTGCCCGGAACGTAGGGGCCCCTCACTCCCGCCCTCGCCCCGCGAGCGGGAAGAGGGGGAACAGCGGCGCGCTACAATTCCCGGGATGATGAACCTCGACGTTCCCGGTCTGGGCAGCTACACCGACATCGCCGCGTACATGAACGGCGTCGGCGCGGCGGCGCGCGACGCGTCGCGCGCGGTGGCGCGGGCGGGCACGCTGGCCAAGAACCTGGCGCTCGCCCGCATGGCGGCGGCGATCCGCCGCGACTCGGCCCTGCTCCAGGCGGAGAACGCCGCCGACGTCGAGGCCGCGCGCGCTGCGGGGCACGATGCAGCGTTCGTCGACCGGCTGACGCTGACGCCGGGCTCGATCGAGGCGATGGCGCGCGGCCTCGAGGAGATCGCCGCCCTGCCCGATCCGGCCGGGGAGATTTCCGACCTCAAGTTCCGGCCTTCGGGGATCCAGGTCGGGATGATGCGCGTGCCGCTGGGCGTCATCGCCATCATCTACGAATCGCGACCCAACGTCACCGCGGACGCCGCGGGACTGTGCCTCAAGGCGGGAAACGCGACCATCCTGCGCGGCGGATCGGAGGCGCTCCGCAGCAACCAGGCGATCGCTCGCTGCGTCCACGAAGGCCTGCGTGAGGCGGGCCTGCCCGAGGCTGCGGTCCAGGTCGTCGCGACGACGGACCGCGCCGCGGTCGGGCACCTGATCGTCGACGAGAAGCACGTCGACGTCGTCGTGCCCCGCGGCGGCAAGTCGCTGATCGAGCGCATCGCGCGCGACGCCCGCGTGCCGGTGATCAGGCACCTCGACGGCGTCTGCCACGTCTATGTCGACGCGCATGCCGACCTGCAGGCCGCGATCGCGATCGCCGACAACGCCAAGACCCAGCGCTATGCCCCCTGCAACACGATGGAGACGCTGCTGGTGCACGCCGACATCGCGTCGCGCGTGCTGCCTCCGCTCGCCGCCATCTACGAATCCAAGGGCGTCGAGTTGCGCGGCTGCGCGCGCTCGCGCGCGCTGGTTCCCGCAATGAAGGCGGCGACCGAGGACGACTGGTACGCCGAGTACCTGGCGCCGATCCTCGCCATCCGGGTCGTCGATTCGCTCGACATGGCGATCGACCACATCGCGCGCTACGGCTCGCAGCACACCGATGCGATCGTGACCGAGAACCACCCGAACGCGATGCGCTTCCTGCGCGAAGTCGACTCGAGCTCGGTGATGGTCAATGCCTCGACCCGCTTCGCCGACGGTTTCGAATACGGCCTCGGCGCGGAGATCGGCATCTCGACGAACAAGCTGCACGCCCGCGGGCCGGTCGGCCTCGAGGGCCTGACCAGCCGCAAGTGGATCGTGCTCGGCACCGGCCAGATCCGCGGCTGAGCGCACGACCAGCACCGCGATGTCGAGCTCGGTCTCCATATCGATCGCGACCAATACCGCGATCGCCATCTCCAAGGGTTTCGGCTGGGTCGTGACCGGCTCGCCGACGCTGTTCGCCGAAACGGTCCACTCTATCGCCGATGTCGGCAACCAGGTGCTGCTCAAGATCGGCGAGCTGCGCAGCCGACGCGGCCCCGACCTCGAGCATCCGTTCGGGCGCGGACAGGAGAAGTTCTTCTGGGCGCTGGTCTCGGCCGTCAGCGTGTTCTTCATCGGCTGCGGCATCAACATCTACCATGGCATCGATGCGCTGGCGAAAGGCGGCGAAGTCGGGCATTTCACGCCATTGGTGCTCGGCCTGCTGCTGTTCTCGCTCGCACTGGAATCGTGGACTTTCCGCATCGCCTGGAAGGAGATCGGCGGCTGGAAAGGCGTCAAGGACAACCGGCACGACACGACGGTGATCGCCGTGCTGCTCGAGGACGGGGTCGCCCTGTTCGGCATCTTCCTGACGCTGCTGGTCGCAGGCATCGGCTACGTCTACGGGCCGCATCCGGAATTCGATGCGGCAGTCGCCATCGTCGTCGGCGCCATCCTCGGCTTCATGGCGCTGTTCCTGGCGGCGATCAACCGGCGGGTGCTGATCGACACCTCGGATCTCGAGCTCGATAGCGCAGCGCAATCCTGGCTCGCCGATCGCGGCATCGCCGCCCGCGTGCACTCGCTGGTGCTCGACAACGACCGGGCGATCGTCTTCGTCCGCCCGCAGGCCGGGGTCGATGACTCCCGTGCGGTCGGCGCCGCGCTGGCCGCGCACCTCGGGACGGCGCTGGGCAAGGACGCCAACGCCGTCTACTGGGAGTTCCCGGAGGGCGTCTAGGCGGTCGCCGCGGTCCCGCGCCGGCGCAGCCAAGCCAGCCACAGCGCCGCAGCCGCGATCAGCGCCAGGACCGGAAGCGCGGCGCGGTTCATCGTCTGCCAACCGCTGCCGGTCACCAGCGCGCCGGAGGCGAACGACGACAGGACCATCGTCGAGAACACGATGAGGTCGTTGACGCCCTGCGTCCGCGCCTTCTCGGCCGGCGTGTAGGTTTCCGTCAGCAGCGACGTGCCGCCCGTGTACATGAAGTTCCAGCCGGCGCCGACGAAGGCCAGCGCCGCGACGAAGTGCGCGACGCTCGTCCCGTTGAGCGCAACTGCGACCGCGATCGTCGTCAGCGCGACGCCGGTGAGGATGATCGCCAGTGCGCCGAAGCGCTTGATCAGATTGCCGGTGACGAAGCCGGGCGCGTACATCGCGACGACGTGCCATTCGATGACCAGCGCCGCAGCGCTGAACGGGTGGCCGCAGAAATCCATCGCGATCGGCGTCGCCGTCATCAGGAGGTTCATCAGGCCGTAGCCCAGCGCCGCCGCGAGCACGGCGACGATGAAGGTCGGCTGGCGCATGATCGCGACCAGCGGCCTGCCGCCGCCGGCGCGCTCCGCATGCGAAGGCGGCGGTACGTGGACCCGCGACTGCACGGCCAGCGCCACCAGCGCGACGAGGGCAAGCGCGGCGAACGAGCCCTGGAACGGCGTCGCGAACAGGTCCTTGGTCAGCTTCGCCGTTTCCGGCCCGATGAATCCCCCGACCACCCCTCCGGCCAGCACCAGCGAGATCGCTTTCGCCCGATCGGCGGGCGCGGCGACTTCCGCCGCCGCAAAGCGGTACTGCAGACCGACGGCGTTGTAGACCCCGATGATCGCGGTCCCGAGGCAGAACAGAGGGAAGTTCGCGAGGTGCAGCGCCAGCGCGCCGATCGAGCAGCCGACGATGTTCACCAGCGCGCCGGTCATGAACCCCGCGCGCCGGCCTACCCGCCCCATCCACATCGACATCGGCATCGCGGCGAGCGCCGATCCCAGGACGTAGGTCGTCGCGCCGAAGGTCGCCAGCGCCTTGTTCTGCGCGATCGAGAAGCCGATCAGGCCGTTCATCGAGATCAGGCCCGCCGAGTTGACGAGGAGCAGCGCCTGGCAGCAGGCAAGCAGGAAGATGTCGCGGCGGGAGGTGCGCACGGTCAGTCCATGTGACCCGGCCGCGTCCGGGGCTCGCGGGGGTACGATCGAAAAGCCGTATGATAATCGCAGCGCGTTTCCAGGCCGGACCCCGATCCGGCATCGATCCTGCACCGATCGCTCGTCGACCCCGCGAAGCTCCCATGTCGCTGCCTCCCCTCGCCGCGCAGATTCTCGACTTCTGGTTCCCGCCGGGCACCCCGGGCGAACGCCACGAATGGTTCCGGAAGGATCCCGCATTCGACCGCGAGATCCGCGAGCGTTTCGGCACCGCACTGGCCGCAGGCCTCGCCGGCGCCTACGGCGACTGGTGCACGAGCGCGCGCGGCGCCCTCGCGCGCATCGTCCTGCTCGACCAGTACACGCGCAACGCGTTTCGCGACACGCCTGCCGCATTCGCGGGGGATCCTGCCGCGCTCGCCACCGCCGAGGATGCGGTCGAGCGCGCCTTCGACCGCGAGCTCGAGCCCCGCGAGCGCGCTTTCGTGTACATGCCTTTCGAGCACAGCGAATCGCTGCAGCTGCAGGAGCGCTCGGTCGCGCTGTTTGCGGCGCTCGCCGCGGACACGGGATCGACCGGCCAGCTGCCCTGGGCCGAGCGGCATCGCGACATCATCCGGCGCTTCGGCCGCTTTCCCCATCGCAACGCGATCCTCGGCCGCGCATCGACGCCCGAGGAGTTCGAGTTCCTGAAGGAGCCGGGCTCGCGTTTCTGATGCGGCGCGCGGACCCGGACGCCCTGCGCCCATGCTGACCGTCGAGCTCGCGCTCGCGCTGTTCCTCGCCGTCGCGGCGATCGGCGCAGTGGCGAAATGGCTGCCCGTCCCGCTGTCGATCCTGCTCGTCGCAGGCGGCGCCGCACTGTCCTACGTCCCCGGCCTCTCGCGTGTCGAGGTCGCGCCGCAGCTCTTCTTCCTGCTGTTCGTCCCGCCGCTGCTGTTCAGCGACGGCTGGCTGTTCCCCAAGCGCGAGTTCCTGGCGTTCCTGCGACCGATCCTGCTGCTCGCTTTCGGCCTGGTCGCGGCGACGGTCGTCGCCGTCGGCTACCTGATGCATTGGCTGATCCCGTCGCTGCCCCTCGCCGCAGCCTTCGCGCTGGGCGCGATCGTCTCCCCCACCGATGCCGTCGCGACGGAATCGGTGACGCGCCGGCTGCCGCTGCCGCCGCGGGTGACGCACATCGTCAACGGCGAGAGCCTGATCAACGACGCGTCGGGCCTGGTCGCGTTCAAGTTCGCCGTCGCGGCGGTCGCGACCGGCACGTTCTCGTGGGTCGATGCGACGGGTCAGCTCGTGCTGCTCGCGGGCGGCGGCGCGCTCGCGGGCTTCGCAGTCGCGCTGGTCGTCGGCTACGCCCGCGTCGCGCTGATCGACCTCTGCGTCGACGACCCCAAGATCCAGACGATCATCTCGCTGCTGACACCCTACGCCGCGTACCTGGCCGCCGAAGCCCTGCAGGTCTCCGGGGTGCTGGCGGTGGTCACCGCGGGCCTGTACGCCGGCGTGCACGACTCGCGCCACCTGTCCGTCGCGACCCGTCGCCATGCTTGGGAGGTCTGGGCGATGGTCCTGTACCTGCTGAACGGGCTCGCGTTCCTGCTGCTCGGCCTGCAGCTCAAGCCGGTGATGGTCGCGATGCCGCGAGAGTCCTGGCTTTCGCTCGCCGGCTACGCGCTCTTTCTCTATGCGATCATCACCGTCGTGCGCCTCGTCTGGGTCTATCCGGGGACCTACCTGCCACTGCTGCTGTCGGAGCGCCTGCGCCGGCGCGAGGGCTGGCGCGATCCGCGCGCGGTGTTCCTCGTGGGCTGGGCCGGGATCCGGGGCTCGGTGACGCTCGCAGCCGCGCTGTCGGTGCCGCTCGCGGGCGCCGCAGGTGCCGCGTTTCCCGGACGCGAGCTGATCGTGTTCCTCGCGGGAACGACCATCGTGCTGACCCTCTGCATCAACGGACTCACGTTGCCGACGCTCATCCGCATGCTGAACCTGCCCCGCGACGGCGCCGCCCTGCGCGAGGAGCGAATCGCCCGGCATGCGATGGCGCAGGCCGGTGCTGCCGCGATGCGCACGGCGATGGGCCGCGCGAAGGATCCCGGCGCCACCGCCTACGCGCAGTCCCTGCTCGCATATTACGAAAGGCAGATGCGCCGCCACTCGGCCGACGACGCGCAGCGTGCCGAGTTCGACTCGATCGACGCCGGCGAGCGCCGGTTGCGGCGCCTTGCCCTCGCCGCCGAGCGCGGCGAGCTGCACGCGCTGCGCGACACCGCGGTGATCAACGACGAGACGCTGCGGACGATCGAAGCCGAAATCGACCATGCGGAGAGCCTGTTGACGACCGACGTTCCCATCCACCCGTGACGCGAGGCCTGCGATGACGACCCTCGACGCCCCGGTGGCGATGCTCGGCGGGACCTTCGATCCCGTCCACTATGGCCACCTGCGCCTGGCGTCGGAAGTGCGCGCGGCACTGGCACTGCCCGAGGTGCGTCTGGTGCCCGCGGGGGATCCCCCGCACCGGGGCGCACCCGAAGCGAGCGCTGCCGACCGCATCGCGATGCTCGAGCTCGCGATCCGCGACTTCCCCGGCCTTAGGGTCGACACCCGCGAGATCCGGCGCGCCGGCAAGAGCTACACGGTGCTGACCCTCGAGGAGCTGCGCAGCGAGCGACCGGGATCGCCGCTGCTGCTGCTGCTCGGCGCGGACGCCTTCCGCGGACTGACGACCTGGCACGAATGGCAGCGACTGTTCGAGCTGGCCCACCTCGTCGTCGTACCGCGACCGGGGGCCGATCTCGAAACGGAACTCCCGCAGGCCCTCGAGCGTGAATGGCGGATGCGCCACGCCCGCGATCCTTCCCCCTTGCGGTCGCGTCTGGCCGGCTCCATCTACGTCCAGGCGATCTCCGCGCAGCCGATTTCGTCGACGGCGATACGCGACGGGCTGATGCGCGAACCCGTGGGAAACCCGTCCCTCGCCGGTTTGCTACCCGCTGCGGTTTTGGCCTATATTCGATCGAGACAACTCTACCGACACCCCGCGAATGCGCCTTTCGAAGCTGCAGAAAACCGCCGTCAACGCACTTGAAGACATCAAGGCGCGCGACATCGAAGTCCTGGACGTACGCAAGCAGACGAGCCTCTGCGACAGCTTGATCATCGCCTCCGCCGACTCCAACCGGCAGGTCAAGGCCCTGGCGGACCATGTCCGCGACAGGTTGAAGGAAGCCGGCGCGACGATCGTCGGTGTCGAGGGCGAGGAGTCGGCCGAGTGGATCCTGGTCGATGCCGGCGACATCGTCGTCCACATCATGCAGCCCGCGATCCGCGCGTACTACAACCTCGAGGAGCTCTGGGCGCCCCAGCCGCGCCTCGGGCGCCCGAGGCAAGCCTCGGCCGCATGAGTCCGACGGGCCGCCCCGAGGGCGAACGCGGGAGTGCGCAGCACGAAGGTGGCCCAGTGACCCCGACGGGCCGCCCCGTGTGAGGCTCTGCGTCGTCGCGCTGGGACACAGGATGCCCGCCTGGGTCCGTGCCGGCTTCGACGAGTACGCGCGGCGGCTGCCGCGCGAGTTCGCTCTCCCGCTGGTCGAGATCAAGCCCGAGCCGCGCGACCGCGGCCGGAGCGTCGCGCAGATGCTGGTTGCCGAGGCCGACCGCATCGCCGCCGCGACGGCAGGCTACGCCAGCGTCGTCCTCGACGAGCGTGGAGCCGGCTGGTCGACGCACGATCTCGCCCTTCACCTGCGACAATGGCGCGAGGCCGGCCGCGACGTCGCTTTCGTCATCGGCAGCGCCGACGGCCTGCACGCCGACGTCAAGGCGAAGGCGCTTGCCGTCGTGTCGCTGTCGGCGATGACGCTGCCGCACGGACTGGCGCGCGTGATCCTCGCCGAGCAGGTCTACCGCGCAACCAGCATCCTTGCCGGGCATCCCTATCACCGCGAATGACGGGACATCGATGAGCGCACCTCTGCTGTACCTTGCCTCGAGAAGCCCGCGGCGCCATGCGCTGCTGCGGCAACTGGACATCGAATTCGAGCCGCTGCTGCTGCGCGAGGCGATAGGGCGGCCGCCCGACGTCGTCGAGGAGGTGAAGGACGCCGAGCCCGCAGCGCATTACGTCGAGAGGATGGCGCGCACCAAGGCGCAGGTCGGCTGGCAGCGCATGCAGAATCGCAAGCTCGCCGAGCGCCCGGTGCTGGGCGCCGACACCGAGGTCGTCCTCGACGGCGAGGTCTTCGGCAAGCCACGCGACGCCGATGACGCGCTGCGAATGGTCAAGCGCCTCGCCGGACGGACGCACCAGGTGCTGTCCACCGTCGCGCTGCGCTGGCACGAGCAGACCGAGGTGGAGATCTCGGTGTCGAAGGTGACGCTGAGGCGTCTCGCCGCGGCGGAGATCGAGCGCTACGTGGCGACCGGCGAGCCCATGGACAAGGCCGGCGGCTATGCGATCCAGGGGCGCGCCGCAGGGTTCATCACGCGGCTGGAAGGCAGCTACAGCGGCGTCGTGGGCCTGCCGCTCGCCGAAACCGCGGCGCTGCTCGCGCGCATCGGCGTCTCCGTGCTATAAGGTTTGCGCTCGCGCGCGAAAGCGACGAACCCACCCTCCCGGGATGGGATGACGCGGGCGCCAGCGAGGCGGGCGCGAGCGGCGCCGACCGGGCCCGGATGACGCACGAGATCCTCATCAACGTCACCCCGCAGGAAACGCGGGTCGCGATGCTCGAGCAGGGCGTCGTCCAGGAACTGCACATCGAGCGGGCGAGCGCCCGCGGCCTCGTGGGCAACATCTGCCTCGGGCGCGTCGCGCGGGTGCTCCCGGGCATGCAGAGCGCCTTCGTCGAGATCGGGCTCGAGCGCGCGGCGTTCCTGCACATCGCCGACATCTGGGAGCATCGCCAGAACGGGCACGGCGAGCACAAGCCGATCGAGCGGATCCTCGCCGAGGGGCAGACCCTGCTCGTCCAGGTGATCAAGGATCCGATCGGTACCAAGGGCGCGCGGCTGTCGACGCAACTGTCGCTCGCCGGGCGTCTTCTCGTCTACCTGCCGCAGGATTCGCACATCGGCATTTCGCAACGCATCGAGGACGAGCAGGAGCGCGAGAGCCTGCGCGGCAGGCTGCAGATGCTCCTGCCCGAAGGCCTCGCCGGCGGGTTCATCATCCGCACGATGGCCGAGGCGGCGTCCGAGCGCGAGATGCAGACCGACATCGGGTACCTGACCAAGCTGTGGAGCGACCTGAACGAACGTGCGAGCCAGGTCCCGGCGCCGACGCTGCTCTACCAGGACCTGAGCCTCGCCCAGCGCGTGCTGCGCGACATGACGACCGACGAGACCGCGCGCGTGGTCGTCGATTCGCGCGAGACCTTCCTCAGGATGCAGGATTTCGCCAGCGAGTACACGCCGGCGTTGACCGAAAGGATCCAGCACTACTCGGGAGAGCGGCCGCTGTTCGACCTGCATGGCGTCGAGGACGAGATCGAGCGTGCGCTGGCGCGTCGGGTGAACCTCAAGTCCGGCGGCTACCTGATCTTCGACCAGACCGAGGCGATGACGACGATCGACGTCAACACCGGCGGCTTCGTCGGCGGGCGCAGCTTCGACGAGACGATCTTCAAGACCAACCTCGAGGCGGCGCAGGTGATCGCGCGCCAGCTGCGGATGCGCAACCTCGGCGGGATCATCATCATCGACTTCATCGACATGGAGAATTCAGACCACCGCAACGCCGTGCTCGCCGAGCTCGGCAAGGCGCTGGAGAAGGACCGCACGCGACTCACCGTCAACGGATTCACCCAGCTCGGCCTGGTCGAGATGACGCGCAAGCGCACGCGCGAATCGCTGGCCCACGTGCTCTGCGAGCCCTGCCCCACCTGCAGCGGGCGCGGCGAGTTCAAGACCGCACAGACGGTCTGCTACGAGATCCTGCGCGAGATCCTGCGCGAGGCCAAGCAGTTCAACGCGCGCGAGTTCCGCATTCTCGCCTCGCAGTCGGTGATCGACATGTTCCTCGACGAGGAATCGCAGAGCCTCGCACAGCTCGGCGATTTCATCGGCAAGCCGATCTCGCTGCAGGTCGAGACGATCTACACCCAGGAGCAGTACGACGTCGTGCTGATCTGAGGAGACCGCGATGCCCGTCACCACGATGAACCATTTCACGATCCTGACCGACGACATACCGGCGACCGTCGGGTTCTACCGCGATCTGCTCGGCCTGGTCGACGGTCCCCGCCCACCGTTCGACTTTCCCGGCGCGTGGATGTACGCGGGCGGGCTCCCGATCCTGCACATCGTCGGCGGCCGCCCGGCAGCCGAGCTACGGAGCGGCGTCATCGACCACATGGCGTTCTCCGCCACGGGGCTCGCCGACACCCTCGCGCGCCTGGCCGCCCGCGGCATCGTGCACAGCTGCCGCCGCCTGCCCGGCGGGCAGATGTGGCAACTGTTCTTCCACGACGGCAACGGCGCACGCGTCGAACTCGATTTCCCCGGCGACGAGCCGGGCCCCGACGAGCGCATTCAGGTGGCCGATGCCTAGTGTCCACCGGCATCGACCCGACCTCGCGATCGACCACCTGGTCGTCGCTGCGCGCTCGCTCGCCGAAGGCACGGCGTGGCTGCGCGGGCGGATCGGCGTCGACGCGCAGCCGGGCGGAGCGCACGTGGCGATGGGAACGCACAACGCGCTGGTCGGGCTGGGCCCGCGCCTGTACATCGAGGTGATGGCGATCGATCCCGCAGGCAGCGCGCCGGCCCGGCCGCGCTGGTTCGATCTCGACGACCCCGGGATGCGGGCGAGACTCGCCGAGGGTCCGGCGCTGGTGCACTGGGTCGTGCGCACGCGCGACATCGACACCGACGCGACGCGAACCGACGTCGGGCCGATCCTGTCGATGACGCGCGGGGATTTCGCGTGGCGGATCACCGTTCCCGACGACGGGCACCTGCCGCAGCGCGGACTGGTGCCGACGCTGATCCAGTGGTCCGATGCGCGGCATCCTGCCGATCGCCTCGCGCCATCGGGGCTGTCGCTGATGGCGCTCGCGGGCGAGCATCCCGACCCCGCGCCCGTGCGCAGCGCGCTGGCGGCACTCGGGCTGTCCGACGCCCTGAAGGTGACCTACGGCCGCTCGCCGCGGCTGGCCGCGATGCTGCGCACGCCGCGCGGCGTCGTCACCCTGTAGCAAATATCCGGGTCTGACCCGGTTTCCTGAAAATCCGGGTCTGACCCGGTTTCCTGCCCTCAGCCCAGCGCGCCCCGCGCCTCGACCGGCCACAGGGCCGCGACGGTTCCGTCGCGCACGGCGACGATGTAGTCGTAGAGATTGACGGTGGGGTCGCAATGTCCCGGAACGAGCCACAGGCGCTCGCCCAGCGCCAGCGGCGCACGCGTCGCCGCGACGGACAGCACGCCGTGCTCGTCGGAGGCCTTGACGTACTCGACGCCGGCGCTGCCGCGGCGGGCATGCACCTGCGGCAGGCCGGAATCGAAGGAAAACGCCTTCAACCCCGCGTCGACGATCGCGCGACCGGGAGCAGGGGTGCTCATCACCCCGGCGAGGACGAACAGGCTCGGCTCGAAGCGCAGCTCCGGGGCATCGGCGACATTGCGCAGGTAGTCGGCGTCCATGAAGACGTAGGAACCCGGCTGCAGCTCGTTCCAGACACCGGAGTCGCGCTCGTGCTGCCAGGTGCCTGTGCCCGCGCCTGTCACGATGTCGCAGGCGATGCCCGCGCCCTCGATCAGCGCGCGCGTCGCCCGCGCGTCGCGTGCGGCGGATGCGATCGCCGCGCGGCGCTCCGCGGGCGCTCGCAGGTGCTGCGCCGGCCCGTGATACGCATGCAGGCCGCGAAAGCGCAGGGCCGGCTCGCGCGCGATCGCCTCGACGAGCGCCAGCGCGGGCGGCCCGGGGGGCACTCCGCAGCGGCCTGCACCGACGTCGACCTCGACGTAGGCGTCGATCACCGCCGAGGCGCGCGCGGCGACGGAGCCGAGCAGCGGGACGCAGGACAGCGCGTCGACGAGCACGCCGACGGTCGCCTCCCGGGCGAGCGTCGCCAACCGCTCGATCTTGGCGGGCGCCACGACCTCGTTGGTCACCAGGACGTCGCGGATGCCGGCCGCGATGAAAGCGGCCGCCTCGTCGGTCTTCTGGCAGCAGATGCCGACGGCACCGCGCGCCATCTGCATGCGCGCGATCTCGGGGCACTTGTGCGACTTGGCGTGCGGACGCAGGCGGATGCCCTGCGTCGCCTGCGCCATCGTCGCCAGGTTGCGCTCGAAAGGATCGAGGTCGACGACCAGCGCGGGTGTCTCGATCGCGTCGACGGGGTCGCCGACGCGCGCTGGCCTGCGCTGCGCCATCAGTAGACGAAGATCCAGTACGCGAGCGCGGCGATCAGCGTGTACTTGACCGCGCGAAACACCGTCCGGTTGCGCCGCTTGAGTCGCGTCAGCAGGTCGCTGCCCTGACCGAACAGCGCATAGATGCGGTTCAGCGCGCCCACCGGCTCGGTCTCGGTGTTCTGCGTCGACGCGGCCCGGATGACGGTGCGGCTCACGAAGCGATTGAACGCCTGCATCGCCCGTGTGTGCAGCGGGCGCTCGACGTCGCAGAAGAGGATGATCCGCGTCTTCCCGGTGGCATTCTCGGCCGAATGGATGAACGTCTCGTCGAACAGCAGGTCCTCGCCGTCGCGCCACGCATAGGGTTCGCCGTCGACCCAGATCCTGCAGGCGTCGGAATTGGGGGTGACGAGCCCCAGGTGGTAGCGAAGCGACCCGGCGAAAGGATCGCGATGTCGGTTGAGCTTCGCCCCCGGGGGCAGCAGCGCGAACATCGCGGCATTGACGGTGGGCAGCGATTCGACCAGCGCAACGGTCCTCGGGCAGGCCGCCTGTGCGGACGGCAGCGGCTGGCCGTACCACTTGACGTAGAAGCGCTTCCAGCCGTTCTTGAAGAACGAGTTGAAGCCGAGGTCGTTGTGGCCGGTTGCGGCGCGGATCCGGCCCTCGTCGAACAGCGACAGCGCCTCGTCGCGGATCACCTGCCAGTTGTCGCGCAGCACGTCGAGCTCGGGAAGCGTGCGCGGATCCAGGATCGGCTTCGCCGGAACCGCCGAGAACAGGTACATCAGCGCGTTGTACGGCGCCATGATCGTCGAGTGGTCGGCGAGCTGCTTGGTCAGCTTGTGCCGCACCCGCCCGCGGAAATGGACGAACAGCGCCGACGCGACGAACACGTACAGGACGATGAACTTGGGCGCGAGGAGGTTCGTGGCGAGCAGGTTGTCGAGCACGATCGGTGGCCGCCGGGGGCATCGCCGACGCGGGGGCGTCGGATCGAAGGCTGGGATTCTACTCCCGGCACCCTGCCCCCATCGCCACCGCCACCCGCCCCGCTCAGCGTCGATCGTCGGCGGCCGCGAGCTGCTGGTAGACGAGGCGCCCGATCGCGAGGAGTTGCGCGCGATCGAGGCTGCCCGCCAGCGCATACGCACAGCGGTCGTCCACCCAGTAGTAGACGCCGACGCCATCCTCGACCGCATAGCGAAACGCCGTCTCGCCGGTGCCGGGTCGCTTGCGCGCCTGCAGCGTCAGGCGCTGCTTGGCGGAGTTCTCGTACATGAACATGGCGGTCGGCTTCTCGTTCCCCGCCACCAGCCGCCCGCCGACCAGCGCATAGCCCGCGCCGTTGAGATCCGGCGCGTGCAGGGGAATGTCCAGCCGCCTGGAGAGCCACGCAACCAGCTGCTTTTCCTCCGGAGCCCAGACCTCGACCGGCCGCTTCGCATCCGAAGCGTAGAGCGCATGCGCGAACGCGGCCTCGCTCGCGAAGCTCGTCGGCATGCCCGCGTCCCGGAGGAGCGCGTTGCGGGCGTACCAGCCAAGGCCGACGCCGATCACCAGCGTGGCGGCGACGGCGAGCACAGGCAGGAAGATGCGGAGCGACCGCCGCGGCTTCGGCCGGGCCGCGTCGATCAGCCGCTGCGGCAGCGGCTCGTCCAGCAGCGCCGCCAGCCCTTCGCGCAGCCAGACGTTCTGGCCCTCGATGCCGGCGATCCTCGCGGCGAGGGCGGGATCCTGCACCATCGCTTCCTCGATCTCGGCGACGCGCTCGGGCGCGAGCTGCCGGTCGGCATAGGCGTGGACGTCGGCGTCGGTGACGGGCTTGCTCATGTCCTGGGTATCATCCTCAGCGCAGCATCCTGACCGGCGCTGGGTTCCCGTCGGGGACGCCCGACGTCGCGCGACGCAGCTTCTCCCGCGCGCGCGAAAGCCGCGACATCACGGTACCGACGGGAATGGCCAGCAGCTTCGCGATTTCCTCGTAGCGCATCTCCTCGACCGCGGCCAATACCAGGACCTCGCGCTGCTCGGCGGGCAGTCGCCCGAGCTCGCCCAGTACCTCCAGCAGCTCGACGTGGGTCTGCTGGGTCGCGCGCACCGGAAGCTGCCAGGCGGCGTTGCCGTCGCCATCGCCGTCGATCGACACGTTCTGCGCATCCCGTGTCGCGGCTGCGAGCTGGTTGACGAACAGGTTGTGCATGATCGTGAACATCCACGCCCGCAGGTCGCTTCCGGCCGTCCACAGGCGGCGCTTCTCCCATGCCCGTGCGAGCGTTTCCTGGACCAGGTCGTCGGCGCGCGTCGGGTCGCCGGTCAACACCCGCGCATAGCGGCGCAGCCGCGGAATCGCGGCCAGCATTTCCGGCTCGGGCAGCGGTGGATCGACGACCATGCGTGCATCATCCAATGCGCGCCGCAACGGGTCCGCGACACGCGGACCCTGCGCCGTCGATATTACGCCGCCGCCGAGCGCGGCATCGTTCACTTCGCGACGTGCCAAGCGCCGTTCAGGAAGCCGTCGCCGGTCTTGTCCCCGGGCTTCTGGTCCTTCACCCATGCGTAGAGGGGTTTGCCCTTCCACGCCCACTGCTTCGTGCCGTCGTCGCGGGTGACGATCGACCAGTCGCCCCCTGCCTTGGCGTCGCCGACGGCCATCAGCGGCGGCCAGTTGGCGGCGCAGGGGCCGTTGCAGGCGCTCTTGCCCGGGGCATCCTTGTCGAAGGTGTAGAGCGTCATGCCGGCTGCGTTGGTCAGCGTACCGTCCGCCGCCTGCTTCGCGGGCATGGCGTCGTCCATCGCGTACGCGCCGTGCATCCCCATCGACGTGCAGGCGGAAAGGACCAGGGCGGCGACCAGCACGGCCGGACGGCCGACGATTCGACTCGAATTCATGTGTGCTCCCTCTATTGTCGTGGCGACGGGCCGGTAAACAGGCGCGGACGCCGGGTTATTCCACCCCCCGGCGCCGGCCATGCCGTCGGGCTTCAGACAAGGAGCAGCGTCGCCAAGCCGAGGAAGATGAAGAAGCCGCCGGAATCGGTGACCGCGGTGATCATCACCGACGAGCCGACCGCGGGGTCGCGCCCGACCTTCAGCATCGTGAGCGGGATCAGCACGCCCATCAGCGCCGCCAGCAGCAGGTTCAGCGTCATCGCCAGCACCATGACGAGGCCCAGCGACACGCGGTCGTAGAGGATCGTGGCGACCGCGCCCATCACGCCGCCCCAGATCAGGCCATTGATCAGCGCGACCGTCAGTTCCTTCCTGATCAGCTGCCGCGATTTCTCCTGCGTCACCTGGCCGAGCGCCGCGGCGCGCACGATCATCGTGATCGTCTGGTTGCCGGAATTGCCCCCGATGCCCGCGACGATCGGCATCAGCGCGGCCAGGGCGACCAGGCGCTGGATCGACCCCTCGAAGGCGCCGATGACCCGCGAGGCGATGAACGCGGTGACAAGATTGATGGCCAGCCAGGCCCAGCGGTTCCGGAACGACTTCCACACCGACGCGAACACATCCTCCTCTTCGCGCAGGCCGCCGTGGGCGAGCATCTCCTCCTCGCCGCGCCGGCGGACGAAGTCGAGCACTTCGTCGACCGTGACGCGCCCGACGAGCTTGCCGTTGGTGTCGACGACCGGCGCCGACACCAGGTCGTAGCGCTCGAACGCGCTCGCCGCCATCTCGGCTTTCTCGTGCTGCAGCAGCTTCACCGGCGGGGGCTGCATCACGTCGGCGACCAGCGTCTCGGGCTCGCTGACGATGATCCGGTTGAGCGGCAGAACGCCCAGCAGCGTCTCGTGGCGGTCGACGACGAACAGCTGATCGGTCTGCGACGGAAGTTCGTCGAAGCGCCGCAGGTAGCGCAGCACGACCTCGAGGGTCACGTCGGAGCGCACCTGGACGTCGTCGAAATCCATCAGCGCACCGACCATGTCCTCGTCGAAGGACATCGCGGCCCGCAGCTCCTCGCGATCCTCGACCGAGAGGCCCTGGAACACATCGTCCATCACCTCCTGCGGCAGGTCGGGCGCCAGCGCGGCGATCTCGTCGGTCGGCAGCGCTTCGGCCGCCGCGACCAGCTCCTCGGTGTCCATCGAGGAGATCAGGGATTCCCGGACCGCGTCGGAGGCCTCGACGAGGATCTCGCCGTCGCGGTCGGCCTTGACCAGGTTCCAGATGTAGAGCCGCTCGTCGAGCGGCAGGGTTTCCAGGATCCAGGCGATGTCGGCCGGGTGCAGTCCGGCGAGCTTGTCCTCGAGCTCGGTCCGGATCCGCGCCGCGACGGCGCTCGGCGCCGGCGCACCGCCAGGCGCGCCGCCCTGCTGCTCCTGGATCAGGCCTTCTACGAGCCGGTGCCGGCGCAGGAGCGCCGTGATCTCGACGAGCGCGTCCTGCACGCGTTCGCGTGGCTCGGAGCGCTCGGGCGCCCGGGCATCGAGTCGATCGGACATCGGCAGGATCTCGGCAAGGGTGGATCTGCGGCTCTTTGGAGAGCCGCGATTCTACGGCAACTCGGCCGCAGGCATCCGGGCCAGGATGATCCCGATCTTGCGGTTCAGCCCCGGGGCGCCCTGATGGTACTGGTAGAAGCGGGGATTGGGCGCCATGGCGGCCAGCCGCGCCGCCTGTGCGGCGTCGAGACGCGAGGCCGGGATGGCGAAATAGTGGCGCGCCGCCGCGTCGGCGCCGAAGATGCCGTTGCCCCACTCGATGACGTTCAGGTAGAGCTCGAAGATTCGGCGCTTGTCGAGGATCGACTCGAGCATCACCGTGATCACGGCCTCCTCGCCCTTGCGCAGCCAGGTCCTCGATCCCGACAGGAACAGGTTCTTGGCGAGCTGCTGCGAGATCGTCGATCCGCCGGCGACGATGCGCCCGCGGCGCTCGTTCTTCTCCAGCGCCAGCGCGATCCCGTCCCAGTCGAAGCCCTCGTGCTCGATGAACTTCGCGTCCTCGGCGGCGATCATCGCGCGCTTGAGCGGGGTGGCGATGGCCGCATAGGGAACGAAGCGGTACTGCAGGCTGGCCCGCGGATTCTTCGCACGCATGACGGCGAGCCGTTCCGCCATGAACGCGGTCTCGCGCGGCGGGTGGTCGCGCCACCACCAGATCATCGCCGCGAAATAGGCGTGCAGGACGATCAGCGCCGCGAGCGCGGCCCAAAGCGCGTAGACGCCGAGGCGCTGCAGGCGCTTCACGGCCTACTCGCCGTGCAGCTCATCGCCCCGCGCGAAGGTCCAGGTGCGCGTGATGTACAGGATGTCCGTGTCCTTGCGGATGTCGTCGGGGAAAGGCGCGTAGGGTGCCGCCATCTCGACGATCTTGACGGCTGCCGCGTCGAGGATGCGCTGGCCGGACGAGTGGTTGACCTTGACGCTCTCGATGCTGCCGTTGGAGCTTATCGCGACCGTCAGCACCAGGCTGCCGTAGAGCCGGTTCTCGCGTGCCGCTTCGGGATAGTTGAGGTTGCCGATGCGCTCGACCTTCATCCGCCAGTCCTCGACGTAGCGGGCAAAGCGGTATTCGGTTGCACGCGCGCCGATGTAGCGGCGTTTCGGACGCTTCTGGTAGGCGTCCATGTCCTTGGCGATCTGCGCCTCCAGGCGCATCGCCTCGAGCGTCTTCTGCATCAACTCGTTGGCCGTCGGCGACTCCGTGGGCGCGACGGCGTCGACCGGCTTGGTCTCCGGCATCGGCACCGACACCGTGGCGCTGCGCTGCGTCAGCATTTCCTGCTTCGTGTTCTCGGGCGCCGGGGCGGATGCCGCCGCAACCGCGACATTGTGTTGCGGCTTGTCCTGCGGCAGCACCGGCAGCGGCGACTTGGCGCGTCGCTTCTGGTCGGTGTTGCCCCCGCCGTCGAGGTTCGCCTGGGCGAGGATGTCGGCCTTGGTCGGCCGGGTCTGCGACTTGGCATTGACCAGCGCGACCTCGAGCGCGGGGCCCTTGTCCCTGAAGCGGTTGAAATCGAAGGGACTGAAATGGACGGCGAGCACGATCGCGTGGGCGGCGATCGACGCGCCGAGCGCGATCAGTGCGACCCTGCCGTACCGGGACTGCGCCAGCGACTCGGGGGGAATGCGCGCCGGGGGAAGCGCGCCGGCGTAGGCGAGCTGCCCTTTCCTCGCGGGCGCCGCAGCCCCGGGCGCCGGCACCGCAACCCCGGGCGCGGGCACTGCCGCGAGCGGCGCTGCGGAGGACGAAGCGGATCGTACGACGCGACGGGGCAAGGTGGTCAGGGCAGCCAAGGCGCAGGACCGGGGCATTGTAGCCTGCTCATGCCGCCGTCATAAGCCCCGCCGGGCCCGCCGATCAGGCGGCCACGCCCGCGTAGCGGCATTCGAGGGCCGGCTGCAGCAGATCGACGCGCAGTATCGCCACCCGTACGCGCGTTTCCGGCGCGCTCTCCGGCATGTCAGCAAGCCTGACGAACAGCGGCAGCCGGTCGAAGCGAACCAGCGTGTCGCGGATCACGCTGGCCGTGCATTCGCCGGCGCCCTCCTGCAGCAGCCAGCGCAGGCACCAGTAGTGTTCCATCCGGTCCTGCATCTCGGCATATTGCGAATACGTCGCCTCGAAATCGGCGAGGGCCGCGTGGAGCTCGGCATCGTTGTCGGCATAGGGGGGCCGCTCGCCCTGCACGACCGCCAGCAACTGGCGCTGGTTGACGAGGTCGCTGTAGCGCCGCAGCGGCGAGCTCGCCCACAGGTAATGCGACAGCCCCAGGCCCTGATGCTCGCCGGGCCGGGTGCTCATCCTGACCTTGCCGCCGGCCTGCACGCGATACAGCCCCGGCGCACCGGCGTCCGCGATGCGCCGTCCCCAGACGTGATTGACGTGGATCATCAGCTCGGCGACCAGCCGGTCGAGCGGATTGCCGCGGCTGCGCGGGACGATCGCCACGCGTCCGGGCTCGCCCGCGGAAGTCCCGTTCCAGTCGATGTCGAAGCTGTAGTCGATGCGCGCCGGATCGGACTTGCCGCGAGCCTCGTAGAGCCGCGTCGCGAACTTCCACAGCGCGCGCAATTCGCCGATCCGGCGCGACTCGCCCGGGGCCGCCAGGTCGGTCGCGAACGCCTCGGTCAGCGCGTCGAGCCGCAGGTTCGCTGCAATGGGCACGCGCTCCAGCACCGTGCGCTGCCCGAGGATCTCGCCTGCAGCCGTCGCCTCGACGTACAGCGACAGCGCCGGGGGGCTCCTGCCTTCGGCGAGCGTGAACGCCGCGACGGCATCGTCGGGCAGCATCGTCAGCTTGCGCCCGGGCATGTAGACGGTCGACAACCGGGAGCGGGCGATCGCATCGAGCGCGCTCCCGCGCAGGATCGCGAGCGCCGGACAGGCGATGTGGATGCCGATCTCGACGTTGCCGCCGTCGAGCCTGCGCACCGAGAACGCATCGTCGATCTCGGTCGTCGCGGCATCGTCGATCGAGAATGCCTCGACCTGCGCAACCGGCAGCTCGGGGATCGCCGGCAGATCCCCCCAGGGCGGAAACGCAATGCCCGTCGGAAACGATTCGACGAGGAAGCGCCGGAAATGGTAGTCGTGGGTCGAGGCAATCGCGCCGCAGGCCGCGAGCAATTGCAGCGGATTCGACTTCTGCACCTCGCAGGCGGCATCGAGCGCCTTCCATTCGGGCGCATTCTTGTCCGGGCGGTAGAGCAGCATGTCGAGCTTCGCTGCCAGCGCTTCGGGCAGGCGGCCCTGCCCCAGGTCGGCGGCCCAGGCGGCGATGTCGCGCGCTTCGCGCGCCTTGCGCTCGCGCGAGGCCAGCGCGGCCTTGAGCGCCTCGGGCGGCGCCTTGCGATAGCGCCCGCGCCCTTTCCGATAGAAATACATCGGCGCGGACGACAGCGCGAGCGCAACCGCGGTCGATTCGGCCGCCGCAGGCGTACCCCCGAAATACTCGCGCGCGAGCTCGTCGAAGCCGAACTCGCCGTCGACCGACACCTCCCACAGGAAATCGGGGTCGATGCCGGCGACGAGCTCGTGGGCGCGCGCCATCGTCTCGGCAGGCGAGGGCGCGGCGAAGCGCAGCAGCACGTGTGCCGCCTTGATCTTCTGGCGCTTCCCCGACGCGGCCTCGACCTGCAGCGAAGCGTCGTTGTCGGCGAGCAGCGTCCCGGCCTTCAACTGCCCATCGTCCTCGAACAGCACATTCATGGAAAGGCGCCGGCGGCGGCGTCACTCGGAGGGGGCGCAATTATAGCCGCGCGCCGTAGAATGCCGGATTCGACGATGGGGAAACCTGCGATGGAATACCGGCGGCTCGGAAACAGCGGCCTCGAAGTGTCCCGCGTGTGCCTCGGGACGATGATGTTCGGCGACCGGACCGGCGACGCCGAGGCCGGCGAGATCGTCGCCCACGCGTTCGATGCGGGCGTGAACTTCATCGACACCGCCGACGCCTATGCCGACGGCGGTTCGGAGACGATCACCGGCGCCGCGATCCGGGCCCATCGCGCGCGCTGGATACTCGCGACCAAGGTCGCCAACGTCATGGGCGGCGCGGGCAACGAGCGGCCGCACACGGGCGGGCTGTCGCGGCGCTGGATGTTCCAGGCCTGCGATGCCAGCCTGAAGCGTCTTGGCACCGACTGGATCGACATCTACTACCTGCACCGCGACGACCCGAAGACGCCGCTGGCCGAGACCGTAGGCGCGATCGGCGACCTGATGCGCGCCGGCAAGGTCCGCTACTTCGGCGTGTCCAACTACCGCGGCTGGCGCATCGCCGAGACCATGCGCCTGTGCGAGCGCATGTCGGTGCCGCCGCCGGTCGTCTGCCAGCCGTACTACAACCTGCTGAA
The DNA here is from genome assembly GCA_021784125.1 of Pseudomonadota bacterium. Lineage (GTDB taxonomy): Bacteria > Pseudomonadota > Gammaproteobacteria > Burkholderiales > Casimicrobiaceae > VBCG01. The sequence continues at coordinate 26,703 of JAJXTF010000005.1, forward strand.
CCGGATGCCCGAAGTCGAGATCCTTCCCGCCTGCGATCACTACGGCATCGGCGTCGCGTCGTATTCACCGATCGCGCGCGGCGTGCTGACCGGCAAGTACGCGACCGGCGAGGTGCCCGCGGATTCGCGCGCAGGACGCAAGGATCCGCGGATGATGCAGACGGAGTTCCGCGAGGAATCCTTCGCGATCGCGGATACGCTGAAGGCCCACGCGGAGAAGACCGGACGCACGGCAACGCAGTTCGCGCTCGCGTGGCTGTGGGCCAATCGGGTGGTCACGTCGGTCATCGCCGGGCCGCGCACCTTCGCCCAGTGGAAGGATTACGTCGAGGCGCTCGGCACCGCGTGGACCGACGCGGACGAGGCGCTGGTCGACTCGCTGGTCGTGCCGGGGCATGCGTCGACGCCCGGCTACAACGATCCCGCCTATCCGTTCCACGGGCGCCGGCGCGCCTGAACCGTTCAGCGGCCCGGGTTCGACGTCGCGGGGGGCGGCGTTGCCGGCGCGGACCCGCTCGCCGCGGGCGAGGTCGAGGCCGACGACCCTGCGCCCGAGGCGTCGGCGTTCAGCGCCTTGATCACGTCGTCGGTGATGTCGACCGACTTTCCCACCCACAGCGCGTCCTGCAGGATCAGGTCGTAGTTCTGCGCCTTGGCGTAGCTCGTCAGCACCTTGTCGAGCTCGCCTTTCAGCCTGTCGAGCTCCTCGAACTGCCTCGCGCGCAGGTCCTCGTTGAACTGCTGGCGCAACCGCTCGATCTCCCGCGACTGCAGGTCGAGGTTGCGCTCCCGCGAGGCACGCTCGTCCGCCGACAGTCCCGGACCCTGCTTCTCGAGCTGTGCCTGGGCGGTCCGCAGCGCTTCCTCCTTCTTCGTGATGGCGTCGTCGCGCGGCTTGAACTCGCGCTCGATGCGATCGTGCGCGGACTTGGCGGCGGCCGACTGCTGCAGGATGCGTTCGACGTGGAGCACGCCGATCTTGTAGTCCGCGGCGAGCGCCGGCACCGCGGACGCCAGCAGCACCGCAACGGCGAACGCCGCGCGCGCAAGGCGCAGGCGGCGGGGCTTCGACGGATATCGCATGGTCATTCGAGCCTGCCCCGGGATCATTGGTTCGCGATGCCGTGCGGAACGTGGCCGGCAGACACGTGCACCGCGGCCGACGCGACGTGCCGGGCCTGGTCGTCGAAGAAGATGTCGGCGCCGAAGGCGCGAAGAAATTCGCCCTTGTCGAGGCCGCCGAGGAACAGCGCCTCGTCGATGCGGATGTTCCACGCGCGCAGCGTCCTTATGACGCGCTCGTGCGCGGGCGCGCTGCGCGCCGTCACCAGCGCGGTCCGGATCGGACTGCGGTCCTCCGGAAAGTCGGCCTGGATCCGGTGCAGCGCCGCGAGGAATTCCTTGAACGGTCCGCCCGAGAGCGGCGTCGTCGCGGCTTCGCGCTCGCTCTGGGCGAACGCGGCGAGTCCTCCGGCCTGGTACACGCGCTCCGCCTCGTCGGAGAACAGCACGGCGTCGCCGTCGAAGGCGATCCGCAGCTCGTCGGTCTCGTTGCTGAAGACGCTGGGGAAGATCGTCGCCGCCGCGTAGCCGTCCTCGAGGGCGCGCCGGACGTCGCCGGTGTCGGCCGAGAGGAACAGCTGCGCCCCGAAAGCCGGTACGTAGCGCGACGTCGACTCGCCCTTGGTGAATGCCGCACGCGTGATGTCGAGGCCGTAATGCTTGATCGAATTGAACACGCGCAGACCGGTGTCGGCGCTGTTGCGCGAGAGCAGGATCACCTCGACGTACTGCTTGGGCAGCCGGTTGAGACGCAGGAGCTTGGTGACCAGCGCAAAGGCGGGCCCCGGCGCGAGGATCTCGTCCTCGTGCTCGATCTGGTACTGGTGGTAGCTGTCGACGCCCTGCTCGGTGTAGACGCGATGGCTCTCGGCAAGATCGAACAGCGCCCGCGAGCTGATCGCGACGACGAGCTTGCCTTCGAGCGTGGGTGCGGCCATGGAGCGAATACTACCGCCCGCGCGCGATCCGCGTTGGCGCGTCCTTCACCCCCACCCCTTCCCTCACCCCATCCCTCTTCCGCCTCGCTCGCGCTCGGCACCCTCTACCGCGCGCGGGAGAGGGAAGGGGTGGGGCGACCGATCAAGCCGCGCGCTTCAGGTCCCGCTCGAGCTCGCGGAAGGTCGCGCGGATCCGGGCCACGGCCCAGGCGAGGTCCTCGCGCCGGATGTTGAGCGGCGGCGCGATGCGGACGACCGTGCCGTGCGTGTCCTTGGACAGGATGCCGCGCGCGAGCAGCCGGTCGACGACGGGACGCGCGCCGACATAGCGGGGGTCGACCTCGATGCCGACGAACAGCCCGCGGCCGCGGACGTCGCGGACGATGTGGCTGCGCAGGTCGGAGAGCTCATCGAGCAGCCACGCGCCGAGCTCGGCCGAGCGCTCGACGAGCTTCTCGTCCTCCAGCACGTCGAGGGCGGCTATCGCGACCGCAGCGGCGAGCGGATTGCCGCCGAAGGTGCTGCCGTGGTCGCCGGGATGGAACACCTGCATCAGGTCGTCGGTCCCCACCAGCGCCGACACGGGCAGCAGTCCGCCACCCAGCGCCTTGCCGAGAATGACGGCGTCCGGACGCACGCCGTCGTGCTCGCTGGCGAGGAAGCGCCCGCAGCGCCCGAGGCCGGTCTGGATCTCGTCGCAGATCAGCAGCACGCGATGCCGGCGACAGATCTCGGCGCAGCGCGCGAGATAGCCCGGCGGCGGCACGATGATGCCACCCTCGCCCTGGATCGGCTCGACCAGGAACGCGGCGGTGCGCGGCGTGATCGCACGCTCGAGCGCCTCGGAATCGCCATAGGGGATCGTCGACAGCCCTGCCGGAAACGGACCGAAGCCGTCGCGGTACTGGGGTTCGGTCGACAGCCCGATCACGGCAATCGAACGACCGTGGAAATTGCCGTCGCAACCGATGATCTCCGCCCGGCCTTCGGGAATCCCCTTGACCTTGTGTCCCCACTTGCGCGCCGCCTTCAACGCGGTCTCGACCGCCTCCGCACCACCGTTGGCCGGAAGCACGCGATCGAGCCCGGTCAGGCCTGCGAGGCGCTCGAACAGCCGCGGCAGCGCGGCGTTGTGATAAGCGCGGGAGGTGACCCCGAGCTGCTGGGCCTGGGCGACGAGCGCGCCGAGGATGCGCGGATGCGCGTGCCCGAAGCTCACCGCCGAATACGCGCTCATCAGGTCGAGGTAGCGGCGGCCGTCGACGTCGGTCAGCCAGCTGCCTTCGCCGCGCGCGAGCACGACCGGCAGCGGATCGTAATTGTTCGCGCCGAACGCCTTTTCGCGAGCGATGAGGTCGGTTGCGGTGTCGGAAAGCGGAAGCGGGCGGAACGCGGGTTCGTGGCCCGCGCGAGGCTGCGATGTCATCGCGTGCTCCTTGTGAAAGCGAGCCGACCGCGACGACGGGAAACCGATCAGGAAAGTCGCGCGCGGGCGGCAGGGAGCGCCGCATGGGCTTGTGGCCGCGGCGCGCTCAAGCGTTTGGGAACGGATTCCGACTTCGCCAAGTCATGCAGCCAAGCATAACCCGGGCGCGACCTGCCCGGCTAGATGCACCGCACAAGACGACGCGCACTGCGGAGCCTGCGATGGCCGAATTGCCGCAGCCGCAACCTGCGCTCAGGCACGCTGTAATGCACAAAAGCCAAGGATCGCAGGAATCTGCTCGCCAAAACCGGAAAAGGCATGGTCCCCGCCGCCCTGGACGCATTGCCAGGCCCCGGCGTAGCAATCGATCGCCTTGCGGTAATCGAGGACCTCGTCGCCCGACTGCAGCAGCAGGAGATAGCGCGACGGCCGGCTGATGCGCGCAACGGCCATGGCACGCAACTCGGCGAAATGCGCGCCGGTCACTTCGAAGCTCTCGCCGGTGTACATGTTCGTCTGCTTACCGGCGTGCGCCTGCAGATCCTCCCATGGCCTGACGGCGGGATTGATCAGCACCGCCCGCGCCTCGTGACGCTCGGCTGCGCAGGTCGCATAGAACCCGCCGAGCGAGCTGCCGACGAAAGCCAGCTGCGCAGGGTCGACGCTTCCGGCGATGGCCGATATCGCGGCCATCGCGCACGAGGGGCGGTGCGGGAGCTCCGGAACGTGCAGGATCGGCCGCTGCTCGGCGGGCAGCGCGGCGATCGCCTTCGCCAGCTGCGTCGCCTTCGTGCTTTGCGGCGACGAGCGGAATCCGTGCAGGTAGACGATCGTCGGCGTCATGCGCCGGCGAGGGCATCGAGCAGCTTCCCGTGCACGCCGCCGAAAGCGCCGTTGCTCATCACCAGCACGTGGTCGCCCGATCGGGCGTCGCCAGCGACGGCGCGCACCAGCGCATCGAGATCGTCGAAGACTTGCGCGCGCGAGCCCAGAGGCGCCAGCGCCGATCCCGCGTCCCAGCCGAGATTCGCCGCGTAGCAGTAGACGCGATCGGCCTGGGCCAGCGACTCGGGCAGTGCCGCCTTCATCGTGCCGAGCTTCATCGTGTTCGACCGGGGCTCGAGCACGGCGAGGATGCGCCCCGCCGGCTGCGACTTGCGCAGGCCGTCCAGCGTCGTCGCGATCGCGGTCGGGTGGTGGGCGAAATCGTCGTAGACCGCGACGCCGTTCGCCTGCCCGCGCAACTCCATCCGGCGCCTGACGCCGCGGAACGATGCCAGCGCCGCGATCCCCGCGGCCATCGGAACCCCGACGTGCCGCGCTGCGGCGAGCGCGGCCAGCGCGTTCATGCGATTGTGGCGCCCCGGCAGCGCGATCTGCAGCGTCCCGGCAGGGACGCCGCGCTGTGCGATCGCGCCATCGTCGGCAATCGTCCACTCCGGAAGCGGCAGTCCGGAGGCGCGCGGCAACTCTGCGGGCGGCGTCGCGCCGAAGCGCTCGACTTCGCTCCACAGTCCGCGCGAGAACACCCGCGCGATGCTCGCCTCGTCGCCGTTGGCGATGATCCGCCCGTCGCCCGGCACCGTGCGGACCAGGTGGTGGAACTGGTTCTCGATCGCGGCCAGGTCGGGGAAGATGTCGGCGTGGTCGAACTCGAGGTTGTTCAGGATCGCGGTGCGCGGCCGGTAGTGGACGAATTTCGACCGCTTGTCGAAGAACGCCGTGTCGTACTCGTCGGCCTCGATGACGAAGAACGGGCTGTCGGTCAGGCGCGCCGAGACGTCGAAATCCAGCGGCACCCCGCCGATCAGGAAACCCGGCTGGAGTCCCGCATGGTCGAGAATCCGGGAGAGCATCGCCGATGTGGTCGTCTTTCCGTGGGTTCCAGCGACAGCGAGCACCCACTTACCGGCCAGAACATTCTCGTAGAGCCACTGCGGCCCCGAACTGTAGGGCAACCCGCGGTTCAGGATCGCCTCGATCAGGGGATTGCCGCGGGAGACGACGTTGCCGACCACGAAGGCATCGGCGCCGCGCGCGACCCCGTCGAGTTGCGCGGCAGCGAAACCCTCGGTCAGCCCGATCCCCAGCGCCTCGAGTTGGGTCGACATCGGCGGATAGGGATTGGCGTCGCAGCCGGTGACCGCATGCCCGGCCTGGCGCGCGATCGCCGCGACGCCGCCCATGAACGTGCCGCAAATGCCGAGGATGTGCAGGTGCATCTGAGCGTACCGCCCGACGGGTTGGAAGCGGCGCATTATCGCCGAGCGCCGCCATCCCTGCGCTGCACCGCAACCAAACCTCTCCCGGGCACGGCACATTCCTTGCGTAGGAGTGAATCACCGTTCCCGCCGGATCGTGGCTTCGCACCCGAGCGCCGTGCCCCTGGATCGCCATCCCGCCCCCGTCGTCGCCTTCCGCGCCGGCATCAGCCTGCGCCTGATGCTGCTCGTGCTGGCGCTGGGATTGCCGTTCATCGTCTATGTCAGCCTCAGCGCGATGCGCCAGGCGGCGACCGACCGGGACGAAGCGAGGGAGCGGATGGTCTCGCTGGCGCGGCTGGTTGCCGCCCGCGTCGACGATTACGTGAGCGACATGGCGGGCACGCTTGCACTGTCCAGCCATGGCGTGACCCCCGACGCGGCGTACACGGCGGCCAACGACGCCTACCTGCAGAGCCTTCGCGACGAGCTTCCGCCGTCGATGAAAGACATCGGCGTATGGACCCTCGACGGACATGACGTCGGGACGCTGGACCGCGCGCGCGGCGCCGACCCCGACATCGCCGACCGCCCCGATTTCCGCGCAGCGCTGGCGACCCGCAAGCTCTCGATCGACGGCCCGCGCCGCGCCGCCGCAAACGGCGGGCCCGTCGCGTACTTCGCGCATCCGCTGCAGGACGGCGACGGCCGGATGCGGGGGGTCGTGACCGCGTCGTCGCGGCTCACCGAGCTCGCCGGCCTGCTCGACGCCAAGGGCGTCGCGCCCGCCCATACCGTGGTCACGCTGGTCAACGCCGCGGGCATCGTCCTCGCCCGCAACCGGGACCCCGCGGCATGGATAGGCCGGCGATTTCCCGACGCCTTCGACACCCCGGCGGGAACGGCTGCGCAGACGGGGACCGGCGCTGTCGAGCGCGGCGATGCGAACGGCGAGCCGCTGCTGATCTCCTACGCGACACCGTCGCGTGCGCCGTGGCGCGTGTACGTCGAGACGCCGGCGACGGCAATGCCGTCCTCGTCGCGACTGGGCGTGACCGAGACGGTCCTGCTGGGATTGGCGGCATTGGCGCTGGGCGTCGTGTTTGCGTTCCATTCGGGGACCCGGATCGCCCGCCCGCTGCGCCAGCTCGCTTCCGATGCCGCGCGCTTCGCGCGGGGGGACCTGTCGCACCGGACGGGCGTCGGCGGCGACGACGAGCTCGGGGTGCTCGCGAGCACGCTCAACCGGATGGCGCAGACGCTGCAGGAGCGAACCGTCGCCCTGGAGGGCAAATCCGCCGAGTTGCAGCGCACCGCCGCGAACCTGCAGCTGATCACCTCCAACGTCCCGGTGCTGATCACCTACATCGACGCGGAGCACCGGTTCCGCTTCGTCAATGCCTACGCCCGCGAGATCTTCGGCGTCGCCCCCGAGAAGTTCATCGGCCGCACGCTCACCGACATGGTCGGCGCCGAGGTGTTCGCGCGCATCGAGGGGCGGATACGCGACGTTCAGGGGGGGCTGCCACAGACCTTCGAGACGAGCTTCTCGCCGTCGGGCGAGGCGCCGTATTTCATGGTCAGCGCGTTCCCGGACTACGGCGACGAACGCGAGGTCCGCGGCGCCTACGTCGTCTGCCAGGACATCACGCGGCGCAAGGAAGTCGAGGACGCACTGGCCGAGTCGGAGCACCGGATGCGCACCATCGCCGACACCGTCCCGGCGCTGATCGCGCAGCTTTCGGTCGACGAGGAGTACCTTTTCGTGAACGCGCGCTCGCGGGACCTGTACGGCCTGCCGCCCGAAGCGGTCGTGGGCCGGCACGTCGCCGACTTCCTGAGCCCGGAGGCCTACGCGCAGACCCAACCCTACATGGAGCGCGTGAAGGCAGGGGAACGCACGCGCTTCCAGCGCACGATGCTGCGCGACGGCCGCGAGCACCACGAGCTGGTCGACTACATCCCGGACCGCGACGCGCAGGGCAATGTCGTCGGCATCTATGCGCTGATGCAGGACGTGACCGACGTGCAGGAAGCGCGGGTCAGGGTCGAGGAGAGCGAGCGGCGCCTGCGCGGCATCACCGACAACATCCCGCTGCTCGTCGGTTACATCGACCGCGAGCGTCGCTATCGATTCAACAGCCGCTACTACGAAGCCTGGCTGGGCCGCCCGCTGTCCGAGATCACCGGGCACACGGTCGAAGAAGTCCTGGGGCCGGAAGCCTGGGCAACCATGGGCGCGAAGCTCGACCGGGCGTTCGCCGGCGAGCGCGTCGACTACGACCTGGAATTCACCGACCGGGCCGGGACGCGGCACGTGCGAGGCAGCTACGTCCCGGACATCGACGCGTCGGGCCAGGTCGTCGGCGTCTACACGTCGAGCCACGACGTCACGCCGCTTAAGGAAGCCGAGCAGGCGCTCGAGCGCCTCGCGCAGTACGACACCCTGACCGGCCTCCCCAACCGGCGGCGATTCAACGACGGCATCGCTGCGGCGCTGGCGCGGTCGCGGCGAACGGGAGCCCCGGTCGCGTTGCTGTTCCTCGACATCGACGGATTCAAGGGCATCAACGACACGCTGGGCCACGCCGCCGGCGACGACGTGCTGCGCGAATTCGCGCGCCGGCTGTCGGCGTCGGTGCGCTCGACCGACCTCGTGGCCCGGCTGGCGGGCGACGAGTTCGTCATCGTGCTCGAAGGCACCCACGGACGCGAGGAATGCCGCTTCGTGGCCCGCAAGATCCTTGCCGCGATGCGCGGCGAGATCCACGCGGGCACGACGCCCTTGCGGGTGACGACGAGCATCGGCATCGCGCTCGGCCAGGGCGCCTCCACGACCGCCGAAGGACTGCTCAAGCGGGCCGACAGCGCGCTCTACGCCGCCAAGCGGCAAGGCCGCGACCGCTTCGAAATAGCGATCTGACGCGCGTTCGGGCGAGCGCCGTCCGGCACTCGTCCGAATCACCTCGGCGCGATCGGAATGCGCACCGAGACGACGACACCGCTGCCGTCGCTGCGATTGGCAACGTCGATCGACCCGCCGTGAAACTGCGCGATCATCCGCGCGACGTAGAGTCCCAGGCCCAGGTGGGCGCCGCCACCCTGCGGGCGCACCGACACCATCGAATCGAACAGCCGCGCCTGCATGCCGGCGGGCAGCGGCGGGCCGGCATTGGACACGGCGATCCGGACGAGGTCGCCGGCGCGCTCGACGCCGATGCCGACCGGTCCGCCGCCGCGGAACTCGACGGCATTGGAGACGAGCTTGTCGAGCATCTGCGCGAGCAGGTCGGGGGCGCCCGCGACGGTCATCGGACCGTCGGCGACCGCCAGCTCGAAAGGCACCTCGGGGTAGGCGAGGCGATAGCCGTCGACACAGGAGGCAATGACGGGAACGAGGTCGTAGCGCTCGCGAGCGGCTTCCTGCAGGGCCTGCTCGAGGCGCGCCGCCTCGGTCATCCGCGTGAGGATCGCCGACAGGCGCTGCAAGCCGCCCTGCGCGCGCTCGATGTAGATTCGCGCGTCGGAGGCCAGTGACTGCTGCTGCAGGTTCTCGAGCGACGAGCGCACGACCGCGATCGGCGTGCGCAACTCGTGCGAAAGGCGTCCGGCCATCTTTTCCTGGTACGCCGCGTAATCGGAGAGCCTCGCCAGCACGCTCGCGAAACTGCGCGACAGGTCGCCGATCTCGTCGCGTGCATCGACGCCCGCGAACGCAGCCCGCACCCGGCCGTTCGGATCGATCGCGGCCTCCGCGTCGTCGCGCAGGCGCCGGATGCGTGACGACAGCCTCGACGCGAACAGCGTCAGCGCGGCCGAGCCGAGGAGCAGCACGGCGAGCACGATGTTGAACAGCCGCTCGAAAGCGAGGTTGCGCTCGGCGAGCACGCGGTTGGTCGTCTGCTCGACGACGACGGCGCCTTCCACGTGGTCGCCGATCCAGATGGGGTTCGCCGCCGCGACGATGACCGCCTTGCCGTCGAGGGTCCGGCGCCGGTCGAAGGTCAGGATTCCGGCCAGCGCGCCCTCGATGTCGCGTCCCTGCGGTGGCCCGCGGGCAGCGGCTTCGTCGCGGAAATCCTCGGTCGGCTGCTCGAGGAACAGCGTGTAGAGGCGGCCCAGCGTCGCGCGCTCGACCGCCTGCCAGATGGCACCCAGCGTCGAATCCGGCGCGGCCTCGGCCGGCGGCTCGCGCTTGAGCGACCCGGTGTGGGCGAGCACGGTGAGGTCGCGATCGACGACCCAGATCCGCGCGTCGATCCGCGACAACCCGCGGATGATCTGCTCGATCTCCGGGGAGGCCGACGGCGGCAGCGTCACGCCGGCACTGCCTTCCTCGGCGATGCGCTCGCGCGCGAACGATGCGATCGGGTCGGGCGGAGCGTCGAACAGCCGCGGCCGGTCGTTCAGCGCAGTGGCGATCGCCTGGGCCGTCCCCGCGAGCGCGCGGTCCTGGGCGTTCTGCAGGAAGCGCTCGATCTCGCGCGCGTACTGGAAGCCCAGCCACGGCAGCGCGAGGAAGACCGTGAGCACCAGCGCGAGCTGCGCGCGTATGCCCAGCCTCGGCGAGTACCGCCTGATCGCGCGCGCGAGCCCGCCGTCCGCCATCGTCCGCTTCGCCGCCAGGCAGCCCCGTTCAGGGCGCAGCGGCATCCCAGCGATAGCCGAGCCCGTAGACGGTCACGATCCGGTCGAACGCCGGGTCGAGCGCCTGGAACTTGCGGCGAATCCGCTTGATGTGCGAGGTGATCGTGCTGTCGTCGACGGTGATCCGCGCATCGCGCATCAGGCTGTCACGATCCTTGACGTGCCCCGGGTGCCGCGCGAGCGCGTGAACCATCCAGAACTCGGTCAGCGTCAGGTCGACGCGCCTGCCGTTCCAGTGCGCGGTCAGGCGCTTCAGGTCGAGCGTCAGCGCACCGCGCTGCTGGACGTCCTCGGCGGAGGAGGTCGACTGCGAGAGCTCGCTGCGGCGGAACAGCGCGGCGATCCGCGCGACCAGGTGCGGCAGGCTCGCATCCTTGGTCAGGTAATCGTCGGCGCCGAGCCTCAGACCGGCGACGATGTCGAAATCCGAATCGCGCGCCGACAGGAAGATGATGGGGACGCCGGCGGACAGCGCGCGCAGTTCGCGGCAGAGGTCGAATCCGCCGTCGATGTCGTCGCCGAGCCCCACGTCGATCAGCGCGAGGTCGGGAAGGCGGGTGCGGAATGCGTCGAGCGCGCTCGCCCGATCGGCCCAGGTCGCGACCTCGTAGCCGTGGCGACGCAACGCGTCGGCGACGTTGTCGCGCAATGCGGGTTCATCCTCGACGATGGCGATGCGGCGGCTCACCAGCGCGATTCTGCCATCCCTTCGACCGCGACCCTGCGACCACCGCACGCGCGACCCTGCGACCACCGCACGCGCGAACCTGCCATCGGTCCCGCCATCGCTTGACGCCGATCCTGCCGGCGACGCTGCCAGTCCTTTGCCACATTTGATCCGCAGCGCGCCATGTTCGCGGCGCAGCGCCGCCGGGATCTGCGCGCCCAATGCTCCTCGGCGGAATGCGATTCGGCAGGCCGTCACCGGGCGGCCGCAGGGGGCGCCTCGCGCCCCACCAGGATGGAGGCATCGTGAAGGACAGGTCACTCGCAAATCAAGGCTTGGGTCCGCGCGCATGGCGGGATCTCGTCCGCCTGCTGGTCGAAAGCCTGGCCACCGGCGCGTTCGTGAGCGTCGTGCTGGCACTGGCGGTGTTCATCGTCGCGACGCAGGCGCGCGCGGCCGGCGGCCCGCCGACCGACGCGGCAACGCCGGCAGGCGCGGTCGAACCCCTGCTCGCGCTCGCCCTGCTCGGACTCGCGGCCGTGCTGCGCCGGCGCCAGCGCGGACGGGC
>JAJXTF010000112.1 GCA_021784125.1 Pseudomonadota bacterium
GCGTGCTGCCGAACGCGAGGCTCATTACGGCCGAAGTCACGAGCCAGAGACCGGCGTTGCGCGCGAAGTGGAGCGCGCGCGCGCGGGTCGGACGTCGCGGATGCGGCGGCAGCCACGATTCGAGCGCCACCATTACGACGAGGCCGACAGCGAGGGTCGCCATCTGCCAGAGCTGCAACCGCGCGTAGGAGTCCAGGCTGTTCATCAAGGTGCCACATATCGTGCCAGGCGAGGGCGTGCGCGGCACGATGCCGTCGAGTTTACCGGGTCGCAGGCGCGCCGCGCAGCTTTTGCCCTACAATGACTTCGACGGAAGCCGAGTGCGCATCGCCTCGATCATGGCCACCCCTTTCGCTCCCTCCGAACCGAAGTGGCGGCGCCGTTTGCGCCGCAGCCTCATCGCGATCGTCGCGGTGGCAGCCCTCGTGGCGGTGCTGGGGTTCTTCGTCGTCCCGCCGATTGCGAAGTCGAAGATCGAGGCACTGGCAAGCTCGGAGCTCGGCCGCCACGCGACGCTGGGCAAGCTCACGTTCAATCCGTTCACGCTGCACGCAAGGCTGACGGATTTCGCGCTTGCCGACCGCGATGCGGCGCACACGTTCTTCAGGTTTTCGACGCTCGATGTCGAACTTTCGATCCTGTCGCTGTGGCATCGCGCGCCAATGCTCGATGCGGTCAAGCTCACGCGGCCGCAAATCGAACTCGTGCGCAATGCCGACGGCGCCTGGAACATCCAGGATCTGATCGACCTTGCGCTCGCGCCTTCCGGCGGCTCCACCCCTGCGTTCGCGATCGACAACATCGAAGTCGAGGACGGCTCGATAGCGGTCGATGACCGGGTCAAGGAGCACAAGACCGTGGTTTCCGGCATCGGCATCGGCCTTCCGTTCCTGTCGAGCATTCCGCACGATGCGAAGATCCGCGTCGCGCCGCGGATCGAGGGTGTGATCGATGGCGCCAGGTTCGCGCTGGCAGGTACGTCGGCGTCGCCGTTCGCGGACAGGGTGGAGGCGGCCCTCAACATCGATCTCGACGCGCTGCGGCTTCCGGAATACGTGGAATACGCGCCGCTGCCGCAGGGGCTGAAGCTTGGCGACGGCGCGCTCACGACGCGGCTCAAGCTCACCTTCGTCACCGACAAGGGCATGCCGAGCACGGTGACGCTCGCCGGCACCGCGCGCCTCGACGGCCTCGCGATCGTCCGCAGGGACGGCTCGCCGCTCGCCTCGGCGAAGGCTATCGATACGACGATCGGCAAGATCGATGTTCTCGCGAAAACGATTGCCCTCGATCGCGTGGCGATCGACGCCCCCGAGGTCGACCTGCGACGCCTCGCCGATGGCTCGCTGGAAATCGAGCACCTGGGCGGAGTTGGAGCGGCCACGCCGCCGCGGGCGTCTCCCCGTGCCTCGGCCGCGCCCCGCGTCGCCACTGCCGGTGCCGCCAAGACCGGTGCCTCCGCCAGCCCGACGCCCGCCGCCGCCGCGCAGGGAGCGTGGAGCTTTGCGGTGGCGGAGGCGCACGTCGGCAGCGGCGTCGTACACGTCACCGACGCCGCCGTTGCACCTGCGTTCAAGGACACGCTGTCGAACATATCGTTCGAAGGCAGGAAGCTAACATCCAGGGGGCCGCCGGGGACGGTCGACGTCGCGTTCGACGGCGTCGAGGGCGCGCATTTCGCGATGCACGCCGATGCGGATCTTGCCGCGGCGTCGGCGCGCGGGACCATCTCGGTGGTGAAGCTTCCGCTCGCGAAGCTCCATCCGTACTACACGCGGGTGCTCGATCTCGACGTCCGCCACGGTGTGCTCGACTTCGCCGGGGATTTCGACGCCGCCGCGGGCAAGGGATCCCCTCGTTTCGTGCTGACCCGGGGAACCGCGGCGTTGACCGGGTTGGACACTGCGATCGGTGGTGAACGCGAGCCGCTGCTGAAGATGGCACGCGCGGAAGTGACGGGCGTTGCGGCCGACCTCGCCCGGCGCAGCGTGACCATCGACGGCGCGACCTGGCAGCAAGGGTCGTTGCGCATCGTCAGGAAGGCGGATGGGGCGACCAATGTCGACCAGGTCCTTCGCAAGGCCGATGCGTCGGTGCCGGGGCCCGGGGTGCCGGTCGCAAGCGATGCAGGAACGACGGCGCGCGCCGAGGGCAGCACGGGTGCCGGCGCCGACGGCGGCTGGACATTCCTCGTCAGGAAGGCGCTGGTCGAGCACGTGGCGGTGGATTTCGAGGATCGCAAGCCCGGGACGCCGGTGAAGCTGCGCATCCCCGACGAGAGAATCACGTTCGACGACGTCGGCAATGCGAAAGGCAGCAAGGGGAAGATCGATGCCCTCGTGCGTGCCGGCAAGGCCGGGCGAATTCGCATCGCGGGCGCGCTTGGCATGACACCGATCGGCGTCGACCTGCGGGTCGATGCGACCGGCATCGACCTCGTGCCTTTCAAGCCCTATTTCGAGTCGCAGACCAATGTCGTCGTTCAAGGCGGCACCGTTGCCGCCAAAGGACGCCTGACCTACGCCGACACCGGTCGCGGCGCGCCGCGGGCGACCTACGCGGGCAACGTGACGGTCAGCGATTTCGACTCCCTCGACCGGCCCGAGTCGCAGGAGCTGCTGCGCTGGAAGACTCTCGCGCTGACCGGCATGGACGTCAGGTCCGAGCCGCTGCAGGTCGGGCTGGGTGCAGTCGCACTGGACAGCTTCTACGCCCGGATCATCGTCAATGCCGACGGAACGCTCAACCTGCAGCAGCTCCTCGCACCGCGATCGCCGGCAGTGCAGGCGGCAGCGGAGACGGCCGCATCGACGCACGCAGGCGTGACGACCAAGACCCTGCCGTCGCCGGCCGCCGAAGGGAAGTCGCTGCCGGTGTCGATCGGTCGCATCGAAGTCGCCAACGGTGACGTCGAGTTCTCGGATTTCTTCGTGAAGCCGAACTACGCGACGCACCTGTCGGCGGTGAAGGGCAGCGTGTCGACGCTGTCGGCATCGCAGGCGGGCGACGTCGACATTTCCGGGCGCGTCCAGGACAGCGCCCCGGTCGACATCCGTGGCAGCATCAATCCGTTCGCGAGTGCGCTCCAGCTCGACCTGACGGCCAAGGCAACCGACGTCGAGCTGCCGCCGCTGACGCCCTATTCGATCAAGTACGCGGGCTACGGCATCGCCAAGGGCAAGCTGTCGATGGAGGTCCACTACAAGATCGACGACCGCAAGCTCGCGGCGACCAACAAGTTGCGTCTCGACCAGCTGACCTTCGGCGAGCGCGTCGAGAGCCCGACGGCGACCAAGCTGCCGGTGCTGCTCGCAGTGGCGCTGCTGAAGGACCGCAACGGCGTCATCAACCTCGACCTCCCGATCCAGGGGACGCTCGACGATCCGCAGTTCTCTGTCTGGCGCGTCGTCGTGCAGATCTTCGTCAACCTGATCACCAAGGCGGTGACCGCGCCGTTCGCGTTGCTGGGACAGATCGCCGGGGCCGGTGGCGAGCAGCTCGCGTACGTGGAGTTTGCGCCCGGGCATGCGGCGCTCGCAGCCGCAGCACGGACGAAGCTGGAGACGCTCGCGAAGGCGCTGACCGATCGTCCGGCGCTGAAGCTCGATGCGTCGGGGCGGGCCGTGCCCGACGTCGACCGCGAGGGGCTGAAGCGCGTGCGGCTCGACGCTGCGCTGCGCGTGCAAAAACAGAAGGCCCTTGCGGCCCAGGGCGAATCGGCGCCGCCGCTCGAGCAGATACTGGTCGACTTGGCCGAGCGCCCGAAATACCTGGCGGCGGCCTATCGTGACAGCGACCTTCCCGGGAAACCGAGGAACTTCCTCGGCATCGCCAAGACGATTCCCGATGCCGAGATGGAGAAGCTGCTGCTCGAAGGCTACAAGGTCGACGATGCCGCGCTCACGGCGCTGGCGAACGCCCGCGCCCAGGCGGTGAAATCGTGGCTGGTCGAGCAGGGGCACATCGCAGCGGAGCGAGTGTTCATCGTCGCGCCGAAGCTCGGTGCCGAGGGGATCACCGACCAGGGATTGCCAACACGGGTCGACTTCGCGATAAGATGACCGCCGCCCGTTTTGGGAACCCCATGGCCCATGAGCCGAGGGTCGATGCCGGGCGGATGAAGATCACAGGGGGCGCATCATGTTCGAGTTCGCAGTCCTGCTTGCCGCCATCGACGACCTCATGCTCGATGCGCTGATCGCGACGCTCGACCAGTTGCCAGGCACCCTGCCCGCGTTGCAGGCCTGGCTCGAGCACGCCGCACGATGGGAGTTCGACCGGCGCTCGGGATTCGACTATCCGCTGCAGCCGCCGATGGCGGCGATCTCCCCCGACGAGCTGCCACTGGCGGTCGAGGGTTCGGCGCTGCTGCGGGATTCGTTCCGGCACGAGCGCAGGCCGGACGTGTCCCCGATCGTGGCGTTCTTCGATCGGCTGAAGGACATGCTGCTGTCCGAGCAGCAGCGGGAAGGCGCTGCCCTGCACTAGGGGCGCCCGCGGGCGCCCCGTTCGTTCAGACGCGGCGGCGGTATTCGCCGGTGCGCGTGTCGATCTCGATCTTGTCGCCGGTATTGACGAACAGCGGGACCGGGACCTCGAAGCCGCTGGCGATCTTGGCCGGCTTCATCACCTTGCCCGATGTGTCGCCCTTGACCGCCGGCTCGGTGTAGGCAACCTCGCGCACGACCGACGTCGGCAGCTCGACCGAGATGGCCTTGCCGTCGTAGAACGTCAGCTCGCAGGGCAGCCCGTCCTCGAGGTAGGGGAGAGCGGACTCCATGTTCTCCTTCTCGACGTCGTGCTGGTTGAATTCCTGGTCCATGAACACGTACATCGGGTCGGCGAAGTACGAGTACGTGACTTCCTTGCGCTCGAGCTGGATGACGTCGAACTTCTCGTCGGCGCGGTAGACGGTCTCGGTGCCGCCGCCGGACAGCAGGTTGCGCAGCTTCATCTTGACGACCGATGCGTTGCGGCCGGACTTGGTGAACTCGGCCTTCTGCACGACCATCGGGTTGCTGCCGATCATGATCACGTTGCCGGCACGCACTTCCTGGGCGATTTTCATGTCGATTCCTGGGGGCTCCGCCGGCGAGCCGGCGAATGACGTTGCTAGGTTGGTAAACCCATTATTATAGCCGGCTGTGCCAGAATTCAACAAGGCCGGCGGCAAGATCGGGCAATTCGGCGAGCCGATCGGCCCACGCCCGCCCGTGGCGGCCGAGCGGGCCGAAGACCGCCCGGAACGCGGGCCAGGCGGCAGCGGTCGCGGTGCCATCCTCGGCGTTGAAGGCCCCCCAGAAAACCCGCAGGGCGGAGAGCGCCGGTTCGGGCAGTCCGGCCGTGTAGCGGTCGACGAAGGCCTCGAGCTTCAGTACATGCGCCTGCTCGTCCTGCGGGTAGGGCTGCCAGACGAACGGACGGGCCGCCCACTGGGCGCGCACGAACGAGTCCTCGCCGCGGACGAAGTTGAGGTCGGACGCCCAGAGCAGCCGGTCGAATGCCTCCTGGGTGGAGAAGGGGCGGATCCGAAGCGCCAGCCGGCCGTGGGTCACCGACTGGCCGGCGTGCGGGACGTCCCCGTGCAGCCAGGTGTCGAGCGCCGCCGTCGCCACCCCCTCGGGTAGCGTGCAGCGGATCGCCTCGTCGCCCTCGGACCAGGCTTCGAAGAGCGCCGGCAGGGCCCGGTTCGGGTAGCAGAAGAGCACGAGGTCGAGCCCGTCGCGGCGCTCGCCGGGCGCGTCGGGACTGCCTCCGCCACCGGCGCCTGCGTCATGCACCGGCTCTCGGCGCGGGCGCGCCGCGCTCGCCTCGTTCAGGTACCCGTCGCGCGCTTCGAACAGTCCCGCCTCGCGGATCAGCCCGCCGGTATGGCAGGTGAATCCCGGGAACCAGAAGTAGCGGGTGAGTGACCGGCGCGGCAGCGGCGATGCCAGGCCGTGCACGGCGTCGACCCAGGGTTCCGCCGACAGGTATTCGAGGTTGAACCACAGCGGGGGGCCGGCGCTCGCCGCCATCTTCTCGAGGTAGCGCTCGGGCAATCCGCATCCGAAACCCTCGACGACGACCTCGGGCAGGTCGTCGGCCCCGGCGCTCTCGTCCAGCAGGCGCAGCGTCACGCCCCGGTGCCGCTGGACCCGGGCAAGGGGGTCGAGGCCCGGCTCGATGCGCGCGAGGGTGGCAACCCGGTCGAGCCACAGCGTCACGTCGAGTGCATGCTCGGCAGCGAGCTGGCGCGCGAGGCGCCACGCGACGCCGGCATCGCCGTAATTGTCGACGACGCGGCAGAAGACGTCCCAGCGCCGGCCATTCATCGCGCGAGTTTACCGCCGGGGGACGAGCGCCGCCGTCTACTCGTCGCGGGGCAACTCGCTTTCGTGCCAGCGTGCCAGTGCGAGGCGCGACAGGCCCACGGTCGCCGCGAACATCGCGACCCCGGCCCCCGCGATCAGCACCAGCGCCGCGAACAGCCGCGGGATGTTGAGCTGGATGCCGGCGAGCAGGATCTGGTAGGCCAGCCCCGCGCTCTCGCCGCCGGTGCCGGCGACGAACTCGGCGACGACCGCGCCGATCAGCGCCAGTCCGCTCGCGATGCGCAGGCCGCCGAAGAAATAGGGCAGTGCGCTCGGCACGCGCAAGCGCCACAGCGTCTGCCAGCGCGTCGCCTGCGACAGGCGGAACAGGTTGGCGAGGCCGC
Source organism: Pseudomonadota bacterium (assembly GCA_021784125.1). GTDB lineage: Bacteria > Pseudomonadota > Gammaproteobacteria > Burkholderiales > Casimicrobiaceae > VBCG01. Next base: position 6,698 of record JAJXTF010000112.1, read on the forward strand.
GATCGACGCTGCGCAGTCCGAGTGTCGTGTTCGAGATGATCGGGAAGATCGCGACCACGACGGCGCACAGCACCAGTGCTGCGCGGGTGTCGTGCACCCAGATGATGATCAGCGGGGCGATCGCGACGATCGGCGTCACCTGCAGCAGGATCGCGTAGGGAAAGAGGCTCATCTCGATCCAGCGGCTCTGCGCGAACACCAGCGCGATGGCGACGCCGGCCACGACGGCGAGCACCAGTGCGCTGAGGGCCACGCCGAGGGTCACCGCGAGCGAGGCGAACAGCAGCGCACGATCGGCGTAGAGCGTATGGAGGACCCGCAGCGGCGACGGGACGAGGTAGGCCGGCACCTGGTTTACGGTGACCAGCGCCTGCCAGGCCGCGAGCATGACGATCGCCACCAGGACGGGCGCGAGCACGCGCAGCCATCGACCGCGCAGGATGGCGGCGTCACTCATCGGGCAGCGCCCCGGCGCCCGCGTCGGCGACCCGCGCCGAAAGGCGCTGGGCCTGGGCCGCGAACGCCGTCGATACGCGGAACGCGTCGTCGCGCGGGTAAGGCTGGGCGATGTCCCAGGCGTCGAGGATGCGTCCGGGGCGCGCGGCCATCACGGCCACCCGCGTCGACAGGAACACCGCCTCGTGGATGCTGTGGGTCACGAAGACGACGGTGAAGCGTTGCGCGAGCCACAGCGAGAGCAGCTCGGCATCGAGTCGCTGTCGCGTGAATTCGTCGAGGGCGCCGAACGGCTCGTCCATCAGCAGCAGGTCGGGCGCGGTCACCAGCGCCCGCGCGATCGAGGCGCGCATCTGCATGCCGCCGGAAAGCTCGCGCGGAAGGTGGCGCGCGAACCCCGCCAGCTTGACGCGTGCCAGCGCGTCGGCGACCGCCGCGTCGGCAGCGGCGCGGGGGACGCCCGCGAGGTCCAAGGGCAGGCGGACGTTGGTCGAAAGTCGCGCCCAGGGCATCAGTGTCGGCGACTGGAACACGAAGCCGATGTGCGGGCGGGCGCCGCCTGCAGCTTGCCACCGGATCCGTCCCGCCGACGGCTGCGCGAGCCCGGCGACCAGGTTGAGCAGCGTGGACTTGCCGCAGCCCGACGGGCCCACGATGGTCAGGAATTCGCCGCGCCGGATTTCGAGGTCGACGTCGGCGAGGGCGCGGGTGCCGTTGGCGTAGGTCCGGGTGACGCCGTGGAGTTCGACGAGGGGCGGGGCCGTCGCCACAGCGGCGCGCGAGCCGTCGCCACCGCCGTCGCCGGTCACGGGACCACGCGCACGGCCTTCACCAGATCGAGCGTGTACGCGCGCTGGTAGTCGACGTTCGGCTTGGCGAGGCGCGCCTGGCGCAGGAAGTCGAAAGTCGCTTTCCACCGCCGGTCGGTCATCGTCAGCAGGCCGAACTTGTGTGCGTCCGCGTTGACGACGATGCCGTACTCGTTGAGCTTGCGCAGGCCGTAGGCGAGCAGGTCGTCGCCCATTTCCGGGTTCGCCTTGCGGATCAGCGCATTGCCCGCAGCGGGATGCGCGAGATAGCTCTTCCAGCCCTCGGCCGACGCGCGGATGAAGCGCTCGAGGACGTCGCGCTTTTGCGCGAGCGTCGATCGGGTCACCACCAGCGTCTCCGAATAGGGTGGATAGCCGCGGTCGGCGAGCAGGAACACCATCGGCCTGACGCCGGCTTTCTCGATCGAATACGGTTCCGAGGTGGCGAACCCCTGCTGCGAAAGCGTCGGCTCGGCGAGGAATGGCTGCACTGAAAAGCCATAGGGCCGTTTCTGGGCATCGGTGAAGCCGTACTGCTGGCGCAGCCACGGCCAGAACGTCGTGTTGGCCGCGGCTGCGATCGCGATCGGCTTGCCCTTGAGGTCTTCCAGACGATGGACCCCCGGATGCGCGATGATCACCGTCGGGTTCTTCTGGAACGTCGCTGCGATCGCGACCACGGGGACGTCGTGCTCGACCGCCGACACGACCTGCAGCGCGTCGGCCATCGCGATGTCGATCTGCCCGGCGGCGAGCAGCTGCAGGCCGTTCACCTGCGGCCCGCCCATGCGGATCGTCACGTCGAGGCCATAACTGCGGTAGATCCCTTCGGCCTGGGCCTGGTAGAACCCACCGTGCTCGGCCTCGGCGAGCCAGTCGGTCGAGAACACGATCTTCTGCAGCGTCTGCGCCTGCGCGGGCAGCGCACCGGGCAGGAGCCCCAGGGCCACGCCCAGCCCCAGCCCCATCACGATCGCTCGCATCGGAGTTCGCATCGTCACGGATTCACCTCGTCGCAAAGCAGCTTTTTATCACGGCCGGCCCGTCCGCAGGAGGCTGTGCCGCCGGTTCAGGCGAGCGCCTTGGCAAGCAGGGCCTCTCCGCCCTCGAGCAGGAACGCCTTGAACGCCTGGGCCGCCGGCGTCAGCCGCTTCTTCTCCCGGTGGACGACGTGCCAGGCGCGCATCACCGGCGTACCGACGACCTTGAGGACGACGATGCGTCCGGTCTCGACCTCGAGCACGACCGTGTGCAGCGATAGGAAGCTCACGCCCATGCCCGCCATCACCGCCTGCTTGATCGTCTCGTTGGAGCTCATCTCGATCGTCTCGGCCGGATGGAAGCCGCGTTCGGCGAACACGCGCTCGGTCGAGCTGCGCGTTCCGGATCCGCGCTCGCGGATGATGAAGGTGTCGCCTTCGAGCTGCTTCAGCTGGACGCGGCGCTTGCCCGCCAGCGGATGATCCGGCGCGGCGATGATCGCCAGCGGGTGCTTCGCGTACGCGGCGGCGATGGTGTCGATGCCCCGCGGCGGCTGCCCCATCAGCGCGAGGTCGATCCGGTTCTCGGCCAGGTCGCGCACGACGGCTTCGCGGTTGTTGACCGAAAGGCGCACCTTGACCTGGGGATTGCGCCGTCGAAACTCGGCGAGGAGTT
>JAJXTF010000113.1 GCA_021784125.1 Pseudomonadota bacterium
GTTCGTATCCGACCTCCGCCTCCAAATAGCGCTCACCCGCGCCTCGCACCTAAACCGCCCGGAACGGCAATGCCGGCGCGGCCCGTGGCCCCTCCGGCAGCGCTGCGGTCCAGAGATCGTGCCTGGCGTCGGTCGCAAGGCTGCGCGCGACCATCACGACGAACGCCTGCCGCGCGTCCGGCCGGAAGAACAGCGCGTTGATGTGGCCGAAGACGCTCTGCGCGCAATGGCCTGCCGGGAAGGCGCGGGGATGGAAATCCAGGGGACAACCCCGGTTCAGCACGCGGGCGGCTTCCGGGCCGGAAATCGTCCACGCCACATAACTCGCCGACAGGTCGAACAGCGCGGCACCTGCCGCGTTCAGCGCCCGCCGCGCGGGATCGAATTCCTGTGGTGGAGCGTCGGATCCCGCCACCCACAGCCACGACCGGGGACCGAGCCAGAGCATCGCGCCGGTGGCCCCGCTCGCGCTGGTGTTCGGCTGCAGGGGCAGCGGCAAGCCAAAGAGATTCCTGGCCTCGGCCAGAAAGGGCATCCGTCCGGGATCACCGCGCACATTCCAGACGCGCACGATCCGGGTCTCGGCGAATTCGATACCCGCCGCGTCATCCTGCGCTGTCGTTGCAGCCAGCGAATTGGGTTCGCGGTCAGCCACGCAGCCGCTCCCCGTCCGGATCGATGAAACACGGAGGCCCGACCGCGACGCGGACCCGTGCCGTGGCCAGCGGGGATACGGCCCACAGCGATGCTCCGTGGCGCGCGCCCCCGCCTGCCAGCAACGCAAGCCCGATCCAGGCGTCGAGATGGGGGCTGAAGCACCAGGACGTGACGTGCCCGAGGATCGGGTTGGGCAGTGGCGCATCGGGATCGGCGACCAGTTTCGCACCCCGTGGCATCGGCGCGCCGCCCAGCGCCGTGAGTCCGACCAGTTGCCAGCGATCGGGCGCAGTCAGCGCGGGACGGTCGAGCAGCGGCTTGCCGATGCACCATTTGGCCGGGCTGACCAAGCGCCCCATGCCGAGATCGTCGGCGGTCGTGCGCCCGTCGATCTCGGCTCCGATCACCACGTGCCCCTTCTCGATGCGTAGCGTGTTCATCGCCTCGGTGCCATAGGGCATCAGCCCCTGCGGCTGGCCGGCGTCGAGCAGCAAGTCCCACATCGCGCGGCCCCGATCGGCCGGGACGTGAATCTCGTAGGCGAGCTCGCCCGAGTAGCTGATCCGGAACAGCCGCGCGGGAATGGCTTCGCCGGCGCCGCGCAGATTGCAGGCGGCCGTATCCAGGAAGCGCAGCGCCTGGTTCGACACGTCGATGTCGGCAACCCGCTCCAGCACCTGCCGCGCCCTGGGACCGGCGAGCGCGGCAGCGGCCCACTGCTCGGTCACGGACGCTGCATGGACGTCGAGCTCGGGCCAGTCGACCTGGAGCAGCCGCTCGAGGGTCTGCATGACCGCTGCGGCGTTCGCCGTCGTCGTCGTCATCAGGTAACGCTCGGCATCGAGCCGCGACGTCGTGCCATCGTCGCGCACGATCCCGTCCTCGCGCAGCATCACGCCGTAGCGGCAGCGCCCGACCGCCAGCGTATCCCAGCGGTTGACGTAGATGCGATTCAGAAACTCGGCAACGTCGCGTCCCTGCAACTCGATTTTGCCCAGCGTCGAGACGTCGACGATGCCCACGGCGCTGCGGACATTGCGCGCTTCGCGCAGCACGGCCGCATCCTCGGATTCCCCTGCGCGCGGGTACGAGTGCGGACGCTTCCACAATCCCGCGTTCACGAAGCGCGCCCCCTGCGCTTCGTGCCAGTCGTGCATGGCCGTGTAGCGCGTGGGCTCGACCCGCGGACCCTGTGCATGCCCGGGAAACGCCCCGAGGGTGACCGGCGTGTACGGCGGGCGAAACGTCGTCGTGCCGACCTCGGGGATGGACACTCCGAGCTGCTTCGCCATGAGCGCCAGCCCGATGACATTGCTGGTCTTGCCCTGGTCCGTGCCCATGCCCAGGGTCGTGTAGCGCTTCAGGTGCTCGATGGCATGGTAACCCTCGCGTGCAGCGAGTTCGATGTCGCGGACCGTCACGTCGTCCTGGAGATCGACGAATGCCTTGCCGGCCTTGCCGCGCGCCGGAACGGACCACAGCGGCTCGACTGCGGCCCGTTCACCGTCGGGCGCGACGTGGACCATGGCGGGACGGGCGACCAGGCCAGCGCGCGCAGCGGCATCCCTTCCTGCCGCGTCCCCTTGGCGGAGCGCCTGTGCCAGGTCGAAACATCCCTGCACCGCTCCCGCGGTGACGATCGGCAGCGGCGATCCATCGGGCAGGAAGCTCGCCGTGACCGGGTCGTAGCGCAGCGTGCCCCGCGCCTGCGAGTACAGGTGCACGGTCGGATTGTGGCCACCCGATACCGCTACCAGGTCGCAGTCGAGCGATGTCGCGGCACCACCTGCCAGGGGCACGACGTCGACACGGCAGACGCGCAGGCGGCCGTGCGCACGCGCGATTGCCGACGCGGGCAGAAGCACGATGCCCGCGTCGCGCGCGCGCGCCGGCAGGACTCCCTCGAGCCGCGACGCCGGCCGGGCGTCGACGATCGCGGCGACCTCGGTACCCCCCTCGCGCAGCGCGAGCGCGCCCGCATACGCGCGATCGTTGTTCGCGAACACGACGGCTCGCGCCCCCAGCCGCACCGCATGGCGCTTGACGTAGATCCGCGCCGCATCTGCGAGCAGCGTGCCGGGCAGGTCGTTGTTCGCATAGGCGATGCCGCGCTCGATCGCACCGCTCGCCAGCACGACTGCCTTGGCGCGAATCATCCAGAGGCGCTCACGGGGCAGATGCGCAACCGCCAGCGCAGCGTCGGCGGCCGATCCGGCGACCCGCTCGATCGCGCCGACGAGATTGCCGTCGTAGTAGCCGAATGCCGTGGTCCGTGCGAGGAGCGTCACATCGCGCTGCGCCGCCAGCTCCGCGACGGCACCCTCGCTCCAGTCGGGCGCCAGTCGAGCGCCGATCTTCGCCTCGGAGCCGACGAGGCTCGCTCCGAAGCGCGCGGACTGATGGCACACGATGACCCGGGCACCGGCGGCGGCAGCCGCCTGCGCCGCGGCGAGCCCGGCCGGACCGCCGCCGATTACCAGCACGTCGCAATGCGCGTGCTGATGCTGGTAGTGATCCGGGTCGGGTTCGGTCGGAGCGCGTCCCATGCCGCCAGCGCGACGGATCAGCTGCTCGTAGCGCAGCCACCAGCGCGGTGTCGGCGGCCACATGAACGTCTTGTAGTAGAAGCCCGCGGGGAGCATCGCCGACATTGCGTTGGCGATTGCGCCGACATCGAAGCGCAGCGATGGCCAGCAGTTCTGGCTGGTTGCGCGCATGCCATCGCACAGCTCCACCATCGTCGCGCGCGTGTTGGGCTGCGTGCGCGCGCCGGTGGCGAGCTGCACCAGCGCGCTCGGCTCCTCGACACCTGCGCTGTAGATGCCCCGCGGCCGGTGGTACTTGAAGCTGCGACCGACGAGGTGCACGCCATTGGCGAGCAACGCGGAGGCGAGCGTGTCGCCGGCGTATCCGCTGTAGCGCGTGCCGTCGAACTCGAACGCGAGAGGTTGCGACCGGTCGATCGCGCCGCCAGCGGGCAGGCGCCAGCGCTGGGTCTCCGACCCCTGCCGCGAACGCGACGCTGTCATGGGCGCGTTCCGTCGAGCGGCTCGCCCACCGGCGCGCTCGCAATGATGTCGTGGGTGCGCGTGTCGCGGCGAAGCACGAACCAGCTCCGGCAACCCGCGCCGTGATACCACAGCTCGTCGTGGGGGCCGCAGGGGTTGTCGCGCAGGTACACGTAGTCGGCCCAGCGCGACGGGTCGGCGTCGCCGGCGGGGCGGCGCAGCGTTGCGTCGCCGCCATAGGTGAATTCGACCTGGCTGCGCGGCCCGCAGAATGGGCAGGGAATGAGCATCATGCTCGGTTACTCAGTGCGCCCACGGGTAGGGGCCGGCGCCCTTTTCGTCGAGCGTGCGGCCCTGCGCGAAGCGCTCGAGCGTGAATGCCGCGTTCAGCGGATGCACCGCGTCGCGCGCGATGGTCCAGGCGTGCACCCATCCCGAGGCCGGCGTGGCCTTGAAGCCGCCGTAGCACCAGCCGCCCGTCATCGTCAGGCCCGCGACCGGAAGCTTGCCGATGATCGGGCTGCCGTCCATGGTCATGTCCATGACGCCGCCCCAGCTGCGCATCAGCCGCAGGCGCCCGAAGCTCGGGAACAGCGCGAGACACGCGGCCACGACGCTCTCGATCACCGGCAGGTTGCCGCGCTGCGCATAGGAATTGTAGAAATCGAGGTCGCCGCCCATCACCAGCTCGCCCTTGTCGGACTGGCTGATGTAGAAATGCACGGCGCCGGAGGTCACGACGGTGTCGAGCACGGGCTTCAGGGGTTCGGAGACCATCGCCTGCAGGACGTGCGATTCGATCGGCAAACGCACGCCGGCCATCGCGGCGACGCGGCTGGAGTTGCCGGCGACGGCGATGCCGACGCGGCGCGTGGCGATGTCGCCGCGTGTGGTCCGCAGCCCCGTCACGGCGCCCCGCTCGACGTGGATTCCGGTCACCTCGCAGCGCTCGATGATGTCGACGCCCAGTGCATCCGCAGCCCGGGCATAGCCCCATGCGACGGCATCGTGGCGGACCGTACCGCCGCGCGGCTGCAGCAGGCCGCCGAGGATCGGGAAGCGTGCCTTCGGCGAACAGTCGAGATTGGGGATCCGGCGGGCGATCTCCTCGCGCGTCAGGAACTGCGCATCGATCCCGTTCAGGCGCAACGCATTGCCGCGGCGCAGGGCCGCATCCATGTCGGCCGGCGAATGCACCAGATTCAGTACGCCGCGCGCGCTGTACATCACGTTGAAATTGAGCTCCTGCGAAAGCCCCTCCCAGAGCTTGAGCGAAAACTCGTAGAAGTGCGCGTTCGGATCGAGGTGGTAGTTGGAGCGCACGATGGTCGTGTTGCGGCCCGTATTGCCGCCGCCGATCCACCCTTTCTCGAGCACCGCGACGCTGCGGATTCCGTGCTCTTTCGCCAGGTAATACGCAGTGGCGAGGCCGTGCCCGCCACCGCCGATGACGACGACGTCGTAGCTGCGCCTCGGCTCCGGGCTGCGCCAGGCCCGCGACCACTGCAGGTGGCCGCCGACGGCCCCGCGGGCAAGACTTGCGATCGAATAGCGCTGCACGCGGCGGCTGCGGTCAGAGCACCTGCGACAGGAACGCGCGCGTCCGGTCCATTTGCGGACGGTCGAACAGCTCGGCCGGGGGCCCGGACTCGACGATCCTGCCGCCGTCGGTGAAATGCACCTCGTCGGCGATCTCGCGCGCGAAGCGCATTTCGTGAGTGACCAGGATGCAGGTCATGCCCTCCTGCGCGAGCCCGCGGATCGTGTTCAGCACTTCCTTCACCGTTTCCGGATCGAGCGCGGCGGTCACCTCGTCGAACAGCATCACCTCCGGACGCATCGCGAGCGAGCGCGCAATCGCCACCCGCTGCTGCTGTCCGCCCGAGAGCTCGCCCGGATAGGCGTCCTGCTTGGCGGCCAGCCCCACCTTGGTAAGCAGTGCGATCGCGCGTTCGCGGACCTCGCCCGGATTCTCCTTGAGCACGTGCATCGGCGCCATCATCACGTTCTGCAGCGCCGTCTTGTGCGGGAACAGGTTGTATTGCTGGAACACCATCGACACCTCCTTGCGCAGCGCGATCTTCTCCTTGTCGCTGCCAAGCATGTGGACATCGAAATTGGCCACGCGGATGCTGCCCCTCTGGATCGGCACCAGGCCGTTGATGCAGCGCAGAAGCGTCGACTTTCCCGAGCCCGAGGGCCCGATGATGCACACGACCCCACCCTTGGCGACGGTGAACGATACGCCCTTCAGGACCTCGACTTCGCCGAACGACTGGTGCACGTCATCGACGACGACAATGGGCTCCGCGGTGGCTTCGGGCATGGTCGGCCTACTGTCGGACGGCGTAGCGCGCTTCGAGTCGAACCGTCCAGCGCGCGATCGGATAGCAGTACACGAAGAACCAGAGCAGGACGTAGCTGTAGAACGCGAGCAGGAGGCCTGGCCGGTTCTCCGCCGAGAGCGCGCGCTGGGTGAGGGTCATCATCTCGTTGACACCGACGATCGACGCGAGAACGGTCGACATCGTCAGGATGGCATAGAGGTTCATCCACGGCGGCAGCATCCGCTTGATGCATTGCGGGAAGATGATCATCCATTGCGTCTGCCGCCGGTTGAACGCCAGCGACGCCGCCGCCTCCCACTGCGTCGTCGGGATCGACTGTATCGCGCCGCGCACGATCTCCGACACGTTCGCCATTACCGGCAGGGCGAGGCCGAGCGTGGCTTTCGTCCAGTCGGGAATCGGGATCGTTACGCCGAACACGGTGACCTGGAAGGGCAGCAGGAACATGCAGTAGAACAGGAGCACCAGCCATGGCGCATTGCGGAAGAAATGCATGGTGAACCAGGCGCCCCGCTTCACCGCCGGGAACAGGGAAATCTGCGCGAAGCCGAGGAAGAAGCCGGCGACGGTCCCGATCGCCATCGCGATGAAGCTGATCGCGAGATTGAACGCGAATCCGCGGGCGAGCAGCGGGGTCCATTTCCAGATCGTCGCCAGTATCGATGGATCGTAGCTCCGCGCCTGGGCCTGGGCGATGCCGCAACCCAGGACGAACGCGACGAGCAGCGCCGCGCCGTGCGCAGGCGTGAGCTGCAGCGCCCGTGCGCCCGAGGCCCGCTCGCGCATCGCGCTGCGCAGCAGGCGCTCGGCCGCCGGCAGAAGGACCGGCATGGCCTGCGACCGCCGCGTGGCGCTGCCGGGCCCCGGACCGCTCATATCCCGAACCCCGGGACCCGGAGCGCGCGCTCCCAGCGGTGCATCACGTAGACGAGGATGCCGACGAGCAGGAAGTAGCAGATCAGCAGGACGTTCATCATCTCCGGAACGTTGAGCTCATCCGACCAGACCTGGCTCGACACATAGAGCATCTCCGGCACGGCGATCGCGTATGCGAGCGTCGTCGTCTTGACGAGATTCACGAGGTTGTTGTTGAGTGCGGGAAGGCTGATCCGGAACGCGAGCGGAAACACGATCCGCAGGTAGGTCTGCATGCGGCTGAACCCCAGCGATTCGGCAGCCTCTACGGTCGTGCGCGGAACGGCCTCGATTCCCGAGCGGAAGATCTCGACGTTGAACGCGCCGGCGAAGAACGACAGCGACACGATCGCCCAGGTCACGTTGCTGACGACGGGTCCGCTGCCGCCGACCCCTCTCAGCAGGCCCCCGAGGCCGAAGTAGAAGAAATACAGCTGCACCAGCGGCGGGGTATTGCGGAAGGCCTGGATGTACCAATGGACGACGGTGCGCGCGACGCGCAGGCGCGAGCCCTGGATCCACGCCCCGAGGACTCCGATCACGATGCTCAGCACGATGCAGACCGCCGAAAGCTCGACGGTCATCACGAAACCGCTCGCGAAGCGGGCGCGGTCGAACGGGTCGTAGAAGACCGTCAGGTTGATCCCGGTGGCGCCGTAGAGCCACCGGAACCAATCCCAGACGGGCTGCATCGGTCGTTCCCGGGCTCAGCCGACCGCGCGGCACAGCGCCGAGGCCGTGCCTTGCCGTGCCCTGCCCCGCGCCACGCCTCGTTTTCCGCCGCGGCCGTTACTTGTACTTGTCGTGCATTTCCTGCGCGAACTTGATCGGCTTGATGCCGTACTTCTTCTCGAGCTGCAGGACCATCCCGGTCTTGTGCCAGTCGACGATGGTCTTGGACATGAAATCGGCGAACGCAGTCTCGCCCTGCCGCACGGCGAGCCCCCAGGGCACGACCAGGATCGAATCCAGCGGCATTTCGTAGTCTTTCCACTCGGGCTTGGTCATCTCGCCTTCGATCGCCGAGTCGTCGTAGGCGAAGGCGATGCAGTTGCCGTTGCGCAGCGCCGAATAGACCTCGGCGGTCCCCGGGAATGCGACGCCGTCGACACCGTACTTTTCCTGCAGCTCCTTGTTGTAGAAGGAACCCTGGATCAGACAGACCTTCTTGCCGCGCAGCATGTCCCAGCTCGTGATGTGCTCGGACTTCTTCACCAGGATATTGGTGCCCGACGCGAAATAATCCGGCTCGACGATATCGACGATCTTGCGCCGCTCGGGCGTGTCGCTCATCGTGGCGATCATCAGGTCGATCTTCCCCTGCTGCAGGAATTGGATCCGATTCGACGCGACCACGGGCACCAGCTCAAGCTTGACGCCGAGGCGCTTCGCGACGTCGGCGGCGAGATCGGGCTCCAGGCCGATGATCTTGCCGGAGGGATCGAGATAGCCGAACGGTCGATAGTCGGCCTTTGTTCCGACGACGAGGACGCCTTTCTTCTTGATGTCCTGCAATACGTCCGCGCTGACCGCGCGCGCTCCGAACAAGCCGAGCAGCAGCACCGATGCGACGATCGTGAGCAGCCTTTTAGTCATGTTCTTCTCCTGGGATCATTGGGGGCAAGCTTCGAAGCCGGGTTTGCGACCGGACGGCCGGACCCAATTGTGCCCGATTGCGCGGCAGTTTGTGACATTCGGGTCGCATCCAGGGCGATGGCCTTAGCGCGTTGCCTGTCCCCCGCCCGGCGGCAGCGCGGCCACAGGCGAAGCCGAACGGGACTGCCTTGCCAGCTCGCCTTTCATCTCGGTCAACGCCTGGTCGAAGATCGCCATGGCGAGGTCGATGTCCTCGCGCTCGACCGTCAATGGCGGGGCGATGCGCCAGACCGATCCCCGTTCGGGACGCCGCCGGATGTTCATGCTGAGGCCGAGCTCCAGGCAGCGCCGGGTCGTCATCGCACCCAGCTCGTGATGGGGCTCGCGCCGCTCGCGATCCTTCACGAGCTCGACCCCGCGCAGCAGCCCCATGCCGCGCAGGTCCCCGATCTCCGCATGCCGGCGCTGCAGCTCGGTGAGGCCCGCGGCAAGGTATTCGCCCATCTCCCGGCTGCGCGCAAGCAGGCGCTCGCGCTCGATCGTCTCGAGCACCGCGAGCCCCACGGTTGCCGGGAGCGGATCCGAGACGTGCGAGGTGTAGAACGCGAAACCCCGGCTATGGCAGGTCTCTTCGATCTCGTCGCTGGTGATGACGCCGGCGAGCGGGACGCCGCCGCCCAGCGTCTTCGAAACCGTCATGATGTCGGGGGTCACGTCGAGCTGCGATGCCGCGAACCAGTGGCCGAGCCGGCCAAATGCCGTCTGCGCCTCGTCGAAGATGAGCAGCATGCCGCGCTTGCGCGTTTCCTCGCGCAGTGCATCGAAGTAGCCGGGCGGTGGCACGATCACGCCGCCTGCGCTGATCACGGGCTCGGCGATGACGGCTGCACGCGCGCCGGTGGACTGCATGTCGTAGAGATCGAATCCCACCTTCATGCAGGTTCGGTCGCAGCTGTCCCGGCAATGTCTGACGGGGCACCGGTAGGCATTGGGCTCGGGGAGAACGAAGGTTCCGGGCATCGCCGGCCCGTAGCCCTTGCGATCGCTCGCGAAGGAAAGGGACCCCGCGCCGCCGGTGACCCCAT
>JAJXTF010000114.1 GCA_021784125.1 Pseudomonadota bacterium
GGGCTGGTCGGCGAGAAAATCGAAACCGTAGGGGAAGAGCCCCGTATCCGATTGCGATGCGATCAATCCGTCGACGGTCGATTGCATCAGCGCGGGGTAGTCGACCGGACCGCCCGCATCCATGCGGGCGTCGGCAGCCCGGAGCGCGGGTGCGACCGTCAGGAATGTCGCGGCAACGATCCCGCCGAATGCGCGCACAAGCTGCAAACCGACCTCCTGCGGTGCGGCGTCACGTCGTCCGGGACGCTGCGGACGGACGAGCCTCCAATCACGCGCCCGGAATCACGGACGCGGCTTGGACCAGGAATCCTTCAGCGTCACCGTCCGGTTGAACACCGGCTGCCCCACGCGGTGATCGACGAGGTCGCTCACGAAATAGCCGTGGCGCTCGAACTGGAAATGCGTCTCGACCGGCGCGGTGGCGAGCGCCGCCTCCACGAACGCGCGGATGACCGTCTTCGAAGAAGGATTCAGGTCGTCGAGGTAGCTGCGCTCGTCCTCGGGCGCGGCCTCGTCGTCCTCGCCCGCGACGACGCCTGTCTGGCCCGGTACGGGCTCGGCATCGGGCAGCGCCGAATCGCGGTTGCCCGTCGGATTGCGCGCGCCGGGAAACGGCACGCGGAACAGGCGGTCGTAGAGCCGCACCTCCGCAGGAACCGCGTGGGCAACGGAAAGCCAGTGGATGTTGCCCTTCACCTTGCGCTGGTCGGCGCCCGGGGTCCCGCTGCGCGTCTCCGGATCGTAGCTGCAATGGACGACGGTCACGTTGCCGGCGGCGTCCTTCTCCAAGCCGGTGCAGCGAACGATGTATGCGTAGCGCAGGCGCACCTCGGCACCCGGCGCGAGGCGGAAGTATCCTTTCTGGGGCGTTTCCTGGAAATCCTCCCGTTCGATCCACAGCTCCCGCGACAGCGGCACCGCCCGCTTGCCGAGCTCGGGACGTTGCGGATGGTTGGGAGCGTAGCAATCCTCGCTCGGTCCTTCGGGATAGTTGTCGATCACCAGCCGGATCGGATCGAGCACCGCGAGGCGGCGCACGGCGCGGGCGTTCAGGTCGTCCCGCATCGCGTCCTCGAGGACGCTCATGTCGATCCACGAGTCCGACTTGGCGACGCCGATGCGCTCGGCGAACAGCTGGAAGCCTTCGGGGGTGTAGCCACGGCGCCGCGCCGCCACGAGCGTCGGCATCCGCGGGTCGTCCCAGCCGTCGACGTGACCGTCGCGAACCAGCTCGATCAGCTTGCGCTTGGACAGCACGACGTAGGTCAGGTTGAGCCGCGCGAACTCGTATTGACGCGGCAGCGGGCGCTCGAGCCGTCCGCCGTCGGCGAGCTTCCCGATCACCCAGTCGTAGAGCGGCCGGTGATCCTGGAACTCCAACGTGCAGATCGAATGGGTGACACGCTCCAGCGCATCCGAGATGCAGTGCGTGTAGTCGTAGAGCGGGTAGATGCACCACTTGTCACCGGTGCGATGGTGGCTGGCGTGGCGAATGCGGTAGATGGGCGGGTCGCGCAGGTTGAGGTTGGGACTCGCCATGTCGATCTTCAGGCGCAGCACGTGCGCGCCATCCGGGAATTCGGCCGCGCGCATGCGGCGCAGCAGGTCGAGGTTCTCCGCGACGCTGCGATCGCGATAGGGCCCGGCGACACCGGGTTGCGTCAGCGTGCCTCGCGTCGCGCGCACTTCCGCGGCCGTCTGGCTGTCGACGTAGGCGAGGCCCTGCTCGACGAACCACTCCGCGAACCCGTACAGCGCGTCGTAGTAGTCGGATGCGTGGTAGCGATGCGGCCCCCAGTCATAGCCCAGCCAACGTACCGACGCGGCGATCGAGTCTTCGTACTCGACGTCCTCCTTGAGGGGATTGGTGTCGTCGAAGCGCAGGTGGCAGGTGCCGGCGTTCTCGGCGGCAAGACCGAAATTGAGAATGATCGACTTGGCATGCCCGAAATGCAGGTAGCCGTTGGGCTCGGGCGGGAAGCGCGTGACGACTCGCCCGGCGTAGGTCCCTTGGGCGTTATCCTCGGCAATGATTGCGCGCAGAAAATTCGAGCCGGACGGTACAGCCGCTGCGATGTGTCTGCCCGCACCAATGCCGGGCACGGCCGGCGATCCGCCGGCCGAACTTGCCGGCGTCGGTGCATGTGCCGGATGCTGCAAAGCAGCATGCGTGGGTTTGTTCATGAACAAGGGATCCGTGTACGGAATTCTAACCGTCGGCGCATCATGCGTCATCGCCCACCTTACCAGTGCGCATGGGGCGTCGCCCGGAAAACCGCGCCGGATAAGGCTTTGCGGAGGGTCTGTTGCATTGCCCGGTCAATGTTTTCCACAAATCTTGTGGATAGAAGTGTGCATATCTTGTAAATTCCGGCCCTAAGTCGCCTGCCTGACAGGAAAAATGCAAGCCTGACCAAAATTGCGCCGAAATTTTTCCCAAGAAATTCAATGAAGTGCAATGCGAACCCCGCAGCAGTTTTGCCGTTTACGACCTGCGCCGCGGGCACGTCGTCGCCATTCGATGACAGGTCGATGACAGGGACGCCCGGAAGGTTCGTCATGGACAAAGCGCGTCTCTGTCCTGGAATGTCGAAGGCGCCGAATGCACGAACCGTAGGCCAGCGGCGTGGGTGTTGACGCACCGCGCAAGGGGCCGGAGCGCTCGGCTGGCGACCGCGACGCGGTTGTCGGAACGCCGACCGGCTCGGCGGTCGTTCCGGTGTCGCTGCTGGTGTCCTCCGCGCGCCTGCTGCTCGAACGCCACCTCGGACTGCTCTGGGTCAGCGGGGAGATCTCGGGGTTTAGCCGCGCGGCTTCCGGACATTCGTATTTCACGCTGAAGGACGCCTCGGCCCAGGTGCGTTGCGTGTTCTTCAGGCACAAGGCGCAGGGGCTGTCCTTCACCCTGCGCGAAGGACTCGCGGTCGAGGTGCGCGCGACGCCGACGATCTACGAAGCCCGCGGCGATTTCCAGTTGAGCGTCGAGACGGTGCGCCTCGCGGGCCTCGGCGCGCTGTACGAGAAATTTCTGCGGATGAAGGCGGCGCTCGAGGCGGCCGGCTGGTTCGATCCGGCGAGAAAGCGCGAGCTTCCCCGCTTCCCGCGTCGCGTCGGCATCGTCACCTCGCTCAAGGCCGCCGCGCTGCGCGACGTACTGACGACGCTGCAGCGACGCTATCCGGCGGCGGGGGTGGTCATCTACCCGGCGCCGGTGCAGGGCGCAGGCGCCGCCGACGAACTCGCGGCCGCGATCCGCAGCGCGAACGCACGCGGCGAGGTCGACGTCCTGATCGTCTGCCGCGGCGGAGGATCGCTCGAGGACCTGTGGGCGTTCAACGAGGAGGCGCTCGCGCGCGCCGTCTTCGAATCGGAGCTGCCCGTCGTCTCGGGGGTGGGGCACGAGACCGACTTCACCATCTGCGATTTCGTCGCCGATCAGCGCGCCGCCACGCCGACGGCGGCGGCGACACTGGTCGTGCCGGACCGCATCGCGCTGGGACATGCCGTCGCGCAGGTCGGGCAGCGCCTGGCGCGCGCCTTCGGTCATCACGCCGGCAACCGCGCGCAGCGTCTCGACCTCGCCGCGCGGCGTCTCGTCCATCCTGCTGCCCGGCTGGCGCAGCAGGCGGAGCGAACGCAACGCCTCGGGGAACGGCTCACCCGCGCATTCTCGCTGCAGCGCGACCGGCTCGCGCAGCGCGTCGCCGTGGCACAGGCGCGACTCGCCCGCGAGTTGCGCGCACCGGTGCCGCAGCTGCTGCGCGTCGCGGCCGCGTCGCGGGGCTTGGTCGAGGCGGGCCGCGGCCGCATCGCGCGCATCGAAGTCGACGTCGGGCGCATGGCCGACGCGCTCGGTCACCTCAATCCGGGCGCGGTGCTCGATCGCGGCTACGCGATCGTGCAGCATGGGGACGCGCGGGTGGTCACCGACTCGCGGCAGCTCGCCGTGGGAGAGCGCCTGACCCTGACGTTCGCGCAGGGCCGCGCGCAGGGCGACGTCGTGTCGACCGAGCCGCCCGCCGTGACCCAGGGACCCCGATGAGGGGGCCCAGCCAGTTCGCCCTGCTCCGGCAGCGCCGCTTCGCGCCGTTCTTCTGGACGCAGTTCGCGGCCGCCGCCAACGACAACGTGTTCAAGAACGCGTTCGTCGTGTTCGTCACCTTCGAGGCGACCAACCTCGTCAACGTCGACGCCGGCATGATCGTCAACCTGATCGGCGCCCTGTTCATCTTGCCGTTCATGCTGCTGTCGGCGACCTCGGGACAGCTCGCCGACAAGTACGAGAAATCGCGGCTGATCCGGCTGATCAAGCTGCTCGAGATCGCGATCATGGCGATCGGCGCCGCCGGCTTCCTGACCCGCAGCATCACGCTGCTTTTCGTGGCGCTCGCGCTGCTGGGCGTCCATTCCACGCTGTTCGGTCCCGTCAAGTACGCGATCCTTCCCCAGCACCTCAAGACCGAGGAGCTCATCGGCGGCAACGGCATGGTCGAGATGGGGACCTTCGTCGCGATCCTGCTCGGCACCATCGCCGGCGGCCTGGTCGTCGCCATCAAGCCGGCCGGCACCGCCTGGGCGGCGGCGCTGACGATCGCGGTCGCGATCTTCGGCTGGCTCGCGAGCCGAAGGATCCCCCACACCCCGGCGGTCGCACCCGAGCTCGAGATCAACTGGAACCTGTTCACCGAGACCTGGCGGAACCTGAAGATCGCGCAGGAGAACGTCGTCGTATGGCGGTCGATGCTCGGCATCTCGTGGTTCTGGTTCTACGGCGCGATCTACCTCGCGCAACTCCCCGAATTCACGCGCGGTGTGCTGGGCGGCGACGAGCACGTGTTCACGCTGCTGCTGGCACTGTTCTCGATCGGCATCGGCGCCGGTTCGCTGCTGTGCGAGCGCATGTCGGGACGCAAGGTCGAGATCGGCCTCGTGCCTTTCGGTTCCATCGGCCTCACGCTGTTCGCGGTTGACCTCTGGCTCGCGACGCGGCACGTCGTGCCCGCGGCCGACGGCACGGTGTCCGCGTTCATTGCCGCAGGCGCGAACTGGCGGATCGTCGCCGACATCGTCCTGCTCGGGGTCTTCGGCGGGTTCTACACGGTGCCGCTGTATGCGCTGCTCCAGGCCCGCTCCCAGCCCTCGCACCGTTCGCGGATCATCGCCGCGAACAACATCCTGAACGCGCTGTTCATCATCGTCTCGGCGCTGGCAGCGATCGCGCTCCTGAAAGCGGGCATGACGATCCCGCAGCTGTTCCTGGTCGTCGGCATCCTCAACGGCATCGTCGCGATCTACATCTACGCGCTGGTGCCCGAGTTCCTGATGCGCTTCCTCGCGTGGCTGCTGATCCACAGCGTCTACCGCGTGCGCCAGGAAGGCCTCGACAACATCCCCGAGGAAGGCCCCTGCGTTCTGGTCTGCAACCACGTGAGCTACGTCGACGCCATCGTGATCGCCGCCTGCGTACGCCGGCCGGTGCGCTTCGTCATGGACCACCAGATCTTCCGGATTCCGCTGCTGTCGTTCATCTTCCGTGCGATGCGCGCGATCCCGATCGCGCCGGCCCGGGTGAATGCGACGCTGAAGGCGCGTGCGATCGGCGAGGCGCAGGCGGCTCTGGCCGCCGGCGAGGTCGTCGGCATCTTCCCGGAAGGCCGGCTGACCGAGGACGGCGAGCTGGGTCCGTTCCGCCCGGGGGTGCAGCAGATCGTCGCCGCGGTTCCGGCGCCGGTCGTGCCGATGGCGCTGTCCGGGCTGTGGGGCAGTTTCTTCTCGCGCGCCTACCGGGGCCGCGCGATGCGTCGGCTGCGCGGCATGTTCTCGCGCATCGCCTTCGTCGTCGCGCCACCGGTCGCGCCCTCGGCCGCCACCCCCGAGGCGCTGCAGGCGATCGTGCAGAAGCTGCGGGGCGACCAGCGCTGACCGCGGCGGGTCCGGCGCGGCCTGCGTGCTATAGTCGATTCGGCTCGTTTCACCGCAGCATTCCCCATGTCCGGCAACACCTTCGGCAAGCTCTTCTGCATCACGTCGTTCGGCGAATCGCATGGCCCGGCGATCGGCTGCGTCGTCGACGGCTGCCCGCCCGGCCTGGCGCTGAACGAAGCCGACATCCAGCACGACCTCGACCGCCGCAAGCCGGGCACCTCGCGCCACGTGACGCAGCGCCGCGAGTCGGACAGCGTCGAGATCCTGTCCGGCGTGTTCGAGGGGAAGACGACCGGCACGCCGATCGCGCTCCTGATCCGCAACGAGGACCCGCGCAGCAAGGATTACGCGAACATCGCCGACACGTTCCGGCCGGGACACGCCGATTACACTTACTGGCAGAAATACGGCATCCGCGATTACCGAGGAGGCGGCCGGCAGTCGGCGCGGGAAACCGCCGTGCGCGTGGCCGCAGGCGCGATCGCGCGCAAATGGCTCGCCGAGCGCCACGGCGTCGCGATTCGCGGCCACATGACGCAGCTCGGAGAGAACGCGATTGCGTTCGAGGGCTGGGAGCACGTCGACGGGAACCCGTTCTTCGTCGCCAATGCCTCGATGATTCCGGCGCTCGAGGCCTACATGGATCGCCTGCGCAAGGCCGGGGACTCCTGCGGAGCGCGCATCGAGGTCGTCGCGACGGGCGTCCCGGTCGGCTGGGGCGAGCCGGTCTACGACAAGCTCGACGCCGACATCGCGCACGCGATGATGGGCATCAACGCGGTCAAGGGTGTTGAGATCGGCGCTGGCTTCGCGGCCGTGGCGCAGCGCGGCACCGCGCATTCCGACGAGATGGCGCCGGAGGGATTCCTCGGCAACCAGGCGGGCGGCATCCTGGGCGGGATCTCGACCGGACAGGACGTCGTCGTGTCGATCGCCGTCAAGCCGACGTCGTCGATCCGCCTCGACCGCCATTCGATCGACAAGGCGGGCCAGCCCGTGGTCGTCAACACCCACGGGCGCCACGACCCCTGCGTCGGCATCCGCGCGACGCCGATCGCCGAAGCGATGCTCGCCTGCGTGCTGATGGACCACGCGCTGCGCCACCGCGCCCAGAACGCCGACGTCGCCGTGACCACGCCGCGGATCGCGGCGCGCGCACCCGCCGACGTCATCGCGCGGCTGCGGCCGGGCACCCCGGTCGACGACCCCGATCCCGACGAAGCCTAGAGGCCGTGCAACCCTTTCACGCCCGCGACGATTGCGTGAAGACGCCCTGATGCAAGCGTATCTCGACTTCATGCGCCACGTGCGCGACCGCGGCCACCGCAAGGACGACCGCACCGGGACCGGCACGCTGTCGGTGTTCGGCTACCAGATGCGCTTCGACTTGGCGCGCGGCTTCCCGCTGGTGACGACCAAGAAGCTGCACACCAAGTCGATCTTCCACGAGCTGCTCTGGTTCCTGCGCGGCGAGACCAATGTCGGCTCGCTGCAGGCAGCGGGCGTGACGATCTGGGACGAGTGGGCCGATCAGAGCGGCGATCTCGGGCCGATCTACGGCTACCAGTGGCGCAACTGGCCCGCACCCGACGGGAAGCACGTCGACCAGATCGCCAACCTGGTGGCGGAGCTGCGCCGCAACCCCGATTCGCGGCGCCTGATCGTCTCGGCGTGGAACGTCGCCGACATACCGCGGATGAAGCTGCCTCCCTGCCACCTGCTGTTCCAGTTCTACGTCGCCGGCGGGCGGCTGTCGTGCCAGCTCTACCAGCGCAGCGCCGACATCTTCCTCGGCGTCCCGTTCAACATCGCCTCGTATGCGCTCTTGACGCACATGCTTGCGCAGCAGTGCGATCTGGACGTCGGCGATTTCGTCTGGACCGGCGGCGACTGCCACCTCTATCTTAATCACCTCGAGCAGGTCGAGACCCAGCTCGCGCGAACGCCGCTGCCGCTGCCGCGACTCGTCCTGCGCCGCAAGCCGGCGACGATCTTCGAGTATGCGTTCGAGGATTTCGAGATCGCCGGCTACACGTCGCACCCCGCGATCAAGGCGCCCGTGGCGGTCTGACCGGCGTTCGGCGAAGTACCAAAAAAATGCCCGCGGAGGAGGCGGGCGAGGGGGTTCGGATGGAGGCACGCATCGCGCGCCTTGCCAGAGTGCCGGGAAACCGAAGCGCCCCGGCAGCGCTGAATCTCAAACGATGCTGCGCGCGGCGCTGATGCGCTCGGCGAGTTCCTCGAGTGCGACTTCCTGTGCGTGAGTGTCCGCGACCTCGTCGGCGTTGGCCGGGGCGTGGCGCGCAAGCTGCGCCCCGAGCAACAGCTTCGAGAGTTCGGGCGAATACGTGTCCATGTCGATCTTCTTTACGAAGTGCGCCTGAGGTTGCATCGTGAACCTACCTAAGCAACCCCTGTGCCACGACGTTCCCGACATCACGAATCTGCGACCTGCGCGCGTTTTCAGAGGGCGAACGGCAGCAGGACGCGACGAACCGCTCCGGAACGCAATCGCGCTGCAACGAAGCTTTGTCGCAGTGCACCGACATCCAGGATGACGGATTTGCTAACTCTTTGAATTGGCGCGACAAGCGCTGTCGCTCGCCAGCGACAGCGAATGCTGCATTGCGTAACCTCGCGTCGGAAAATCTTCCAGTCCGCGCGACGGAGATTCAGGTCTTGGCTTCCTTGAACATCGAAGGCTCGAGGCGGTGCCGCTGCAGCAGCTTGTAGAACTCGGTGCGGTTGCGCTTTGCGAGCTGGGCCGCCTGCGTGACATTGCCGCCCGTGATCTTGAGCAGCCGGACGAGATAGTCCCGTTCGAAGGTCTTCCGCGCCTCCTCGAAAGGCACCAGCGCCGCGGCATCTTCCTTGAGGGCGGCCTGGACCAGCGTAGCCGGAATCACCAGGGTCGGCGTCAGCGCGACCGCCTGCTCGAGCAGGTTGATCAGCTGGCGTATGTTCCCCGGCCAGGGCGCTGCGACCAGCAGTGCCATCGCGTCGGGAGCGAGGGTGGACGCGTGCTTGTTGTAACGCTCGCCCAGCTTGCGCAGGATGTGGACGGCGAGCAGCGGAATGTCTTCGCGCCGTTCGCAAAGCGGCGGGAGGTTGAGCGACACGACGTTCAGGCGATAGAACAGATCCTCGCGAAAGAGTCCCTGCGCACGCTGCGCATCGAGGTCGCGATGGGTCGCCGAGATCACCCGGACGTCGACGGGTATCGACTGCGTCGAGCCCACCGGGCGCACCTCGCCTTCCTGCAGGACCCGCAGCAGCTTGACCTGCAGCGGCAGCGGCATGTCGCCGATTTCATCCAGGAACAGCGTGCCGCCGTCGGCCGCCTGGAACAATCCCTTGTGCGCCTGGACCGCACCGGTGAAGGCGCCGCGCGCGTGGCCGAAGAGCTCGGATTCCAGCAGGTCGCCCGGGATCGCACCACAGTTGACGGCGACGAAAGGTTTCGTCCGGCGCCGGCTGGCCTCGTGGATGGCGCGCGCGAGCAACTCCTTGCCCGTCCCGGACTCGCCGAAGATCAGCACGCTGGCGTCGGAATCGGCGACGAGCTTGGCCTGGCGAAGCAGGTCCTCCATGCGCGGGCTGCGCGTGATGATTCCGGCGCGCCACTCGCCGCCGGGACTGTCGCCCCCGGCGGGCTCCCCGCCG
>JAJXTF010000115.1 GCA_021784125.1 Pseudomonadota bacterium
CGCCGATCATCACGAACTCGCCCTGGGCAAAGTTGATGATGCCACTCGCGTTGAAAATGATGGAGAAGCCCAGCGCGACCAGCGCGTAGATCGCCCCGGTCGTCAGGCCCCCGGCCACGAATTGCAGCGACTCTGCGCTCATCGGCGGTCCCATCCGGCGCCGGCCGCGTCATTTGAGGCTACTTGACCAGGGCCCAGTCGCCGTTCTTCACTTCGAGCATCCGAAAGGCGCTGAGATCGAGGCCCAGGTGGTCGGTCGCCGAAAGGTTGACGACTCCGCCGGTCCCGATGTAGCCGTGCGTGTTCTCGATGGCATCGCGGACTTTCGCCTTGTCGGTGCTGCCCGCCCGCTTGATCGCGTCGACGACGAGCATCAGGCCGTCGTAGGCGTGGCCACCGAACGTCGAGACGTCGGACTTGTAGCGGGCTTCGTAGTCACGCTTGTAGGCGACGACGACCGCCTTCTGAGGATCGGTGTCTGGCAGGAGCTCCGCGACCAGCAGCGCCGCGGCCGGCAGGCGGACCCCTTCGGCGGCGTCACCGGCAAGCTTGATGAACTGCTTCGAGGCCACGCCGTGCGACTGGTAGAGCGGTACGGTAATGCCGAGCTGCCGGTAGTTGCGAGTGACGATCACGGGCCCTTGCCCGAAGCCGGCGTTGAGCACGGCCTGGAGGCCGGGTGTGGCCTTGATCTTGGTCAGTTGCGCCGTCATGTCCGAGTCGGCAGCTCCGTAGGTCTCGTCCGCGACGATCTCGATGCCGTACCTGCCGGCGACCTTCAGGCACTCGGCGCGCATCGACTTGTCGAAGCCGCCCGTTCCCGAGATGAGCGCGACCTTCACGAGCTTGCGCTCGCGCATGTCGGCGAAGATCTTCTCGCAGGCCATGCGGTCGGTATGCGGTGTCTTGAAGACCCACTTCTTAACCGGCTCGATGATGCCCACCGCTCCCGCCAGCGATATGAACGGTATCTGCGCCTGCTCGACCAGCGGAATCGCCGCCATCGTCGTGCCGGTCGTCGACCCGCCGACGATGACGTCGACCTTGTCCTGCTCGATCAGCCGCTTGGTGAACGTGCGCGCCTTTTCCGCGTCACCACCATCGTCGTAGATCGTCAGCTGGAGCTTGCGGCCGATCACGCCACCGGCCGCGTTTAGGCGCTCCACGTACATTTCGAGCGTCTTCTGCTCGGGATCGCCCAGAAACGATGCCGGTCCCGTCACCGACAGGATCGAGCCGATGCGGATCGGCTCCTGCGCCGCGGCGACGCCCGCGCCGAGGACCATCAATGCAATCACCATCCCCGCAAGCGATGTTGCGGACCGAAGCCTGTCGATGATTCCCATGCCGTACTCCTCCGGACGTCGCCTGCACGCAGTGACGCCGCGCGGCCTCTTATGGTTAAATGAGAAGGGCAGGCTCATTCTGGTACCCGAATGCGCCTATTGATTTGATCTGCGTCAGCTTTTCAATGCGAGAATCCGTGCCTCCGACTCCTGCCAGACCCCGCCAGGAGAAGCCCCCCACACGCCGCAGTCCCGTGCGGCAGCCTCCCGAGGCGGTCGCCGTCAGACCGGCGCGGCGGGGCGATCTCGACCGGGTGATCGCGATCGACGCCGCCGTGACCGGACTGCCGAAACGCAGTTACTGGCTGTCGGTCTACCGGCGTTACTCCGGAGCCGGCCGTGTCGGCCGGTATTTCCTGGTGGCGGATTCCGTTGGGGAGGTGCGCGGCTTCATCATCGGCGACGTGCGCGACTGGGAGTTCGGCTCTCCGCCGTGCGGCTGGGTGTTCGCGATCGACGTCGAGCCGCGATTCCGCGTGGCCGGAATCGGTACGCGCCTGCTGGCGGCGATCTGCGCGAACTTCCGGCGTGCGGGCGTCTTCAAGGTGCGCACGATCCTCGCGCACGACAACACCCTGATCCTTTCGTTTTTCCGGAGCCAGGGCATGATGGCCGCCCCGTTCATCCCGCTGGAGATGGACATTGAGGTCTGACCGCCGGCTCGCGTGCAGTGCAGCAAGCCGATGAAGCTGCAGAAGAACACGTCGCTCGCCCTCTACAGCGTGCTCGAGTTTGCCGCCGATCCGACGCGCCACTTCCCGGCCACCGAGATCGCCGCGAAGTACGGCGTTTCGGCACACCACCTGGCGAAAGTCCTCGCGGCACTGGCGCGCGCCGGTATCCTGGAATCGGTACGCGGCGTCGGCGGCGGCTACCGCCTTGTCTGCAACCTGCGGCGGCTCACGTTGATCGACGTGATCCAGATCTTCGAGGACCCGGGCCTTCCCGATGGCGAACGCGGGGATTCGGGCGAGTCGACGCCGGTCGGCCGGGCGCTGGGCGTGGTGCTTTCCGAGATCGATCAGATGACCAAGGCGACGCTCGCCTCGATCACGCTGGCCACGATGCTGCGGCTGATGGCGCGCCAGCGAAAGGCGGGGCAGGATCGGGCGTCCCGGCGCCGCCCGCGTCGCGCTTCCGCAAGGAACGCCTGACTCGGGGCGCCCCCCGGACCTCACGCGGGCGGACGCTTCGCCCAGAGCACCGGCTGCGCACGCGGACTGCGCGCCTGCGCGGCGCCATGCCAGCTCCCGCAATCGCTCGCGACTGCGTCGCGTCGTGCTCGCTGGGCCCGCAGGAATCCTGCGGCATTCCCGTCGCGCCCCGCGTCCAGCAATTGGTTGAATTCCTCGCGGCCACGGGCCTGCGTGTCGCCGTAACCCTTGATCAGTCGCGGCAGGCGCGCCACTTCCAGGCCGGCTGCGCTCGAGTCGCGGCCATCCGCTGCGAGCATGCCCTCGAGGACCCCGAGCCAGTCGTCGATTGCCGCCTGCTCCTGCACGAAGCGTAGCGAATGGGGCCGCAATGGCCGCAGCGCGGAGGCGAACCGCAACACCAGCGCCCCCGCCACCGACGACGCCTGGAGCCGCAAACCACTGCCCACGCTCAAAGCCGGCGCATCGCCACGCTCGCGCTGCGCGAGCCAGGCGCCGATCCTGCGCGGCAGTATCGCAGCGATTTCCTGCACGCCGGGGCGAAAAACATCGTAGATGCGGACGACGTCATCGGCTTGGGCAGCCACCTCGCGGCGAATTCGTGCGAGTCGCGATTGACGTGCCTTGCGCGACGCAACCCGAATAAGGTCATCGTAGCACATCCAGAGCGCCAGATAGCGCGCCGCTTCGCGCGCGACCTCGGCCGGTGGCGGCGAACGTCCAGCAGCCGCCTGCGCACGAACGATTCGCTCCACGCGATCGAGATAGCGCTGCGCGTAGCGATCGTTCTGATAGTCCAACGTGCGCCGGGCGCCGGGCCGCGCATATTCGCAAACGAGCGGCGGCAATGCGGCGACGCGTCGCGCGAGCGCCATCGGCAACGGTACGTCATCCGCCGCCGGGGGAGCAGTCGACCCGCCCGGGCCATCGGATGGCACGCCATCCGGCGATTCCGCTCGCGCATAGGCGTCGCCGAATGCGGCGATGCTCGCCGCAACGCCCTTGCCCGCCGCTCTGATCGCGTCCTCGCATGCCACCCTTGACAACGGCAGCGCGCCGCTTCCCGCCAGCGCCCCGAACAGCACGGCGCTGATTGC
Source organism: Pseudomonadota bacterium (assembly GCA_021784125.1). Taxonomy (GTDB): domain Bacteria; phylum Pseudomonadota; class Gammaproteobacteria; order Burkholderiales; family Casimicrobiaceae; genus VBCG01. Next base: position 3,598 of record JAJXTF010000115.1, read on the forward strand.
CGCGCCGTGGCGCGCGCGGACCGCCTCCATGTCGACCAGCACCGCACGACGCGCGAGGCTGCGCACGGCCGCGACGATGCGTTCAGCGTCGAAGCGGCCGTCGTCGCGTTCCATTTTCTCGCGCGTCGTGTACACACGGTGCGTCGACGCGATGACCGTGGTGCGCGCGGGCGTTACCACGCCCCGCTCGAGCATGCGCGCGGCTTCGAGCAGTTCGGCGCAGACCACGACGTCCACGCGCCCAGGCAACGGCATCAATGCAAGCGCCGCCGTGCGGGCTGCGGCATCCGTCCCGGTCACGATCTCCACGTAGTACGTCGTGGCACCCGTGCGCTGCGACACCCCCGGCGTCGAGGTCGCCTGCGCCTTGTACCCGTCGGCGTGGGCAGCCTGCACGACCCAGTCGGTCAGCACGCCGCCACCCTGCCCGCCCAGTGCGGCGATCAGCAACGATAGCGGCTCGCGCGACGCGACCGCAGCCCTGGAATCCGCTGTCGGGTTCATGCCGGCAACAGCGCGCGCACCGCCCACGAGCGAATCCTCGCGATGAACCGCTCCCAGGTGGGCGCCGCGCTGACGATCTCGACGCGATAGAACGACGGGCACAATGCCGCGGCACCCGCGAGCTCTCCGCACAGCCCGCAGCCAACGCAGCCGGCATCGACCGTGCTCACCGGATCGACCCGCAACGGATCGGTCGGCATCCTGAGCGTCAGCGACGGGCAGCCGGACAGGCGCACGCACGCATGGTCGCCGGTGCAAATCTCCTCGTCGATGCCGTATCGCACGCGCATGACGCGTCGGCCGGCGGCCAGACGGCGCGCGGTCCATGGCCCGAGGCGCCGCTGCCGCTCGAGCTGGCACTCGCCCTCGGCGACGACGACCTTCAGTCCCGGTTCGGCTGTCGTAAACGCGCGCCGGAGCACCGCCTTCACTGCCGCAACGTCGTAGCTGTGGACCGTGCGTAGCCACTTGACGCCGGCGCCACGGAGCACGTCCTCGATCGCATGATCGTCCGCCGTCGCGCTTGCACCACCGGCCTGGTCGCGGCGCTCGGCGGAAGGCGTCGAGATGAGTTCCTGCGTTCCCGTCGCCGACGTGTAACCGTTCTTGAAGATCAACAACACCCCGTCGGCGCCGTTCTTGAGCGCCGACACGACGCCGGACAGGAAGCCGTTGTGCCAGAACCCGCCGTCACCCATGATCGCAAGGGGGCGCTTGCCGCTCATCGGACCCACGCCCGCCGCGCTGGCGAGTCCCAGCCCGTAGCCCATGATCGAATTGCCAAGGAGAAACGGCTCGAACATCGCGAACGAATGGCAACCGATGTCGGCGGCGACATGCCGCGGCCCCAACTCGCGCTCGACGAGTTTGATCGCGCCGAACACCGGCCGCTCGGGGCAGCCGACGCAGAATCCCGGTGGGCGCGCGGGCACCGGCGCCGCAAGGAGCGCGCTCGCCCGGGCGCGCAAGGCGTCGATTTCCTCGCGCCATGCCGCCGCCGGCACGCACGACAACGCCGGCACGCACTCGTCGATGAATCTTTCCAGTCCCCGCAGCAGCGCCTCGCCGTTGTACTCGCCGGTACAGGACATGGTGGACTTGCCGCGGACGGCGCAAGCGCTGCCCGAGCGTGCGAGCAGTGCGGAAACCTCGAACTCGATGAACTCTGGGTGGCCCTCTTCCAGCACGAAAACAAAGGACTTGTCGGCGCAAAACGCGCTCAACTGCTCGGGTACCAGTGGGTAAGTCGCGTTGAGGACGAGAATCGGCAGGCGACTTCGACCGCGCTCGTCGACCAGGTCCGCGGTCGCGAGCGCGCGCATCAGCGTGTTGTACAGCCCCCCCTGCACGATGAGGCCGGCGCCGGCAATGTCGCCGGCCAATGTCTCGTTGATGCCGTGATCGACAATGTAGCGACGTGCAGCGGGCAGCCTCTCGCCGACTTTCTGCCGTTCATGCGCGAAGGTGTGCGGCGGATGCGACATGCGACCCGGATTGTGCGGTGGCGCTGACGCCTTCGGATGCAGCGCGGAGAGTGCGGGCGCGACGTTGTCCCGGCACACGAAGCTGCCCTGCAGGTGACAGGCGCGGATCCGCAGTTGCAGCATGACCGGCGTCGATGCCGCCTCCGAGAGCGAAAACGCGTGCTCGACGATGCGCACGATCTGCGCGAGTTCAGGGCGGGGGTCGAGCAGGCACAGCGAGGACTTCATCGCAAACGCGTGCGAGCGCTCCTGGATCACGCTGGAGCCCTCGCCGTAGTCTTCGCCGACGACGACAAGCGCGCCGCCCAAAACACCCGCCGACGCGAGGTTGGACAGCGCGTCAGACGCGACGTTGGTTCCTACGATGGATTTCCAAGTGACCGCGCCTCGCACCGGATAATTGACCGATGTCGCGAGCATCGCGCAGGCCGACGCCTCGTTCGTGCACGCTTCGACGTGCACACCGAGCGTGTCGAGATAGTCCTTCGCCTGCACCATGACATCGAGAAGTTGGGATACCGGCGAGCCCTGGTAGCCGCCCACGTAGGCGACGCCGGACTGCAGAAGCGCCTTGGTGACCGCGAGGATGCCCTCGCCGTAGAACATCCTGCCTTCGCCCTGCTTCAGCAGCTCGATTTCGCGCGGGAAGGACCGTTCCATGGAATTCTCCCCCCGGCTCGGAGTGCCGGGGTCGCCGAACCGGCATTGTCGGCCTCGCGGTCGCGGCCTTCCTTGAGTCAGATCAAGTGCGGCGGTCGCCCGTTGCGGCAGAGTCGCGTACATTCGGGTATTCGAATACCGGAATTGCGGCGCGGCCCAAGGGCCGGGCGCCGCCGGCGACGGAGGGGCAATGCAGTTGCGGGGCAGGAGCGCGATCGTCACCGGGGCTGCGCAGGGGATCGGCGCCGCCGTCGCTCGCGCGTTTGTGCGCGAAGGCGCCTGCGTCGCCATCGCCGATCTGGATCAGGCACGCGCTCAGGCGCTGGCATCCGCGCTGTGCAACGATGGCGCCGAGGCAATCGGCATCGGATGCGACGTCGCTCGGCGCGATCAAGTCGCCGCGATGGTGGCCGCCGCGAACGAGCGCTTCGGCCACGTCGATATCCTGGTCAACAACGCCGGCATCACCCGCCCGGCGATGCTCCACAAGATGAGCGAGTCCCAGTGGGACGAGGTGACCGCCGTACATCTCAAGGGCAGCTTCAACTGCCTGCAGGCCGTTGTGCCGGGGATGATGGAGCGCCATCGCGGTCGCATCATCAACGTCACCTCGGCCGCGGGCGTGCTGGGCACGATCGGCCAGCTCAACTACAGCGCAGCCAAAGCCGGGATCGTCGGCATGACGCTGTCGGCTGCGCGAGAGCTTGCCAGATACGGCATCACCGTCAATGCGATCGCACCCGGCGCCGCAACGCCGATGACCGAGACCATCCGTACCGACCCGCGCTTCAGGGACCGATACCTGGACCGCATACCGCTCGGCCGGTGGGCGGAACCCGAGGAGATTGCGCCGGTATTCGTCTTCTTCGCCTCCGACGCCGCGGGGTACGTCACCGGTCAGGTGCTGGCGGCCGACGGCGGCATGACGATGCGCTAGTGTAGTGCTTCGTTCTGTTTGGAACTTAAATTGCGATTAGCGCGAATCACCTTGGCAAGGGTGTCGTGAGCCTTGGCGGCCCAGACGAAGGGCTTGGGATTCCTGTTATGCGCGGCGATGTACTCCTTGATCGCGGCGGTCAGTTCCGGGACGCTGTGAAAGACGCCGTTGCGCAAGCGCTGAGTTGTGATATCGCTGAAGAACCACTCGACCATGTTGAGCCAGGAAGCCGAGGTCGGGGTGAAATGGACATGAAAGCGCGGATGCTTGGCGAGCCACTCCTTGACCTTCGGATGCTTGTGGGTCGCATAGTTGTCGCAAATCAGATGCAAACTCTTGTCCGGCGGCGTTTCACGGTTGATCTGGCGCAGGAAGTCGAGCCATTCGACATGACGATGGCGCTGCTCGCAGCGCGAGATGACGGTACCGTCGAGGGTACTCAACGCGGCAAACAGCGTAGTGGTGCCGTTGCGCTTGTAGTCGTGGGTCATGGGTGGCGGCACGACCGGGCTTCATCGGCAGAACCGGCTGGGTGCGATCGAGTGCCTGTACCTGGCTCTTCTCGTCGCAACACAGCACCAGCGCGTGCTCGGGCGGCGACATATACAGACCGACGATGTCTTCGAGCTTCTCGGCAAATTTTGGATCGCGCGATACCTTGAAGCGCTTGACCCGGTGCGGCTTCAACCCACGCGCCGTCCAAATGCGCTGGATCGTGGTATCGCTTACACCGGCCACCGCCGCCAGCGTCCGGATACTCCACTGGGTCGCACCCTCCGGCTTGGTCTGCGTGGTCAAGCGCACGATCTCCGCCGGGTCGATCTTGGGCTTGCGCCCGCCGCGGCGCCCGACGAGGATCAGCGATCGGGATGAGGCGTCGGCGCGCGCTCCGCTGCGACCGGCGGAAGCGCGGTCGCGAGCGCCTGGTCGACGTCGTCGATCCAGGCGAAGTCGAGCTTGCTGCGTGCGTCGGCAGGAATTTCCTCGAGGTCGCGCCGGTTGCGCGCGGGCAGCATCACCGTGCGAATCCCGGCGCGCAGGGCGGCGAGCACCTTCTCCTTGACGCCCCCGATCGGCAGCACGAGGCCGCGCAGGCTGATCTCGCCGGTCATCGCGACGTCGGCGCGCACCGGCCGGCCGGTGAACAGCGAAGCGAGCGCGACGAACATCGCCACGCCCGCGCTCGGGCCGTCCTTCGGCGTCGCTCCCGCCGGCACGTGGACGTGGACGTCGGATTTCTCCAGCAGGTCGGACGCGATGCCGAGCGCCCCCGCGCGCGCCTTGACCAGAGACAGCGCGGCCTGGGCGCTTTCCTTCATCACGTCGCCGAGCTGGCCGGTCAGGATCAACCTGCCGACGCCAGGCATCCGCGCGGCCTCGATGAACAGGATGTCGCCGCCCACCGGCGTCCAGGCGAGTCCGGTCGCGACGCCGGGAATGCCGCTCGCCATCGCCACCTCGGCCTCGAACCGACGCGGCCCGAGGATCGCCGCGAGTTCGCCGGGCCCGACGTCGACGTGCGAGGCGCTGCCTTCGGCGACGCGCACGGCCACGCTCTGGAACACGCGTCCGATCTCGCGCTCGAGGTTGCGCACCCCGGCTTCGCGCGTGTAGTCGTCGATGATCGCGGCGAGCGCATCGTCGCCGATCGCGCATTGCTCCGGGCTCAACCCCGCGGCGGCGAGCCGGCGCGGCACGAGGTAGCGCCTCGCGATCTCCAGCTTCTCCTGCGCCGTGTAGCCGGGGAGCTCGATCACCTCCATCCGGTCGCGCAACGGCCCGGGGATCGTTTCGAGCACGTTGGCCGTGCAGAGGAACATGACCTTCGACAGGTCGAAAGGCACGGCGAGGTAGTTGTCCCGGAACGTCGCGTTCTGCTCGGGATCGAGCACCTCGAGCAGCGCCGAGGCCGGGTCGCCGTGGAAGCCGCCCGCGCCGAGCTTGTCGACCTCGTCGAGCATCATCACGCAATCGCGCGTGCCGGTCTTGCGCAGCGCCTGGATGACGTTGCCGGGCAGCGAGCCGATGTAGGTGCGGCGATGGCCGCGGATCTCCGCCTCGTCGTGGACGCCGCCCAGGCTCACGCGCGCGAACTTGCGCCCGGTCGCCTTGGCGATGCTCTGCCCGAGCGAGGTCTTGCCGACGCCGGGCGGGCCGACGAGGCACAGTATCGGGCTGTTCCCCGTGGGGTTCAGCTTGTGGACGGCGAGGTACTCGAGGATGCGCCGCTTGACCTTGTCGAGGCCGAAGTGGTCCGCGTCGAGGATGCGCCGCGCTTCCGAAATGTCGATCGGCGGTTCCGGATCGCTCGCCCACGGCAGCTCGGTCAGCCACTCGAGATAGGTCCGGACCATCGACGACTCGCCCGCACCCTCGGGCATGCGCTCGAGGCGCTTTTGCT